>DAOTTT010000385.1:0-16543 GCA_034437635.1 Anaerolineae bacterium
CATATGGCAAAAGGTAAGCGTTACACCGACAACTTCAAAAAAGTTGATCGTACAGTGGATTATGACGTAGAAGAAGCGATCAAGCTGACGTTGGATGTCGCTAACGCGAAGTTTGACGAAACGATTGAGATGCACTTTCGCCTGGGCATTGACCCGCGCCACAGCGACCAGCAAGTGCGTAGCACCGTGATGCTGCCGCACGGCACCGGTAAAACCGTGCGTGTGCTGGTCTTCGCGGAGGGCGACGACGCGAAAGCTGCCGAAGCCGCTGGTGCGGACATCATCGCAGATGATAGCGTCTTAGAGCGCATCCAAAAAGAAGGCTTTTTGGACTTTGACGCGACATTGGCAACGCCGGACATGATGAAGAAGGTCGGGCGTGTGGCGCGTATCCTCGGCCCGCGCGGTTTGATGCCGAACCCGAAAGCCGGTACCGTCGTCCAAGCGGGGGACCTGGAACGTGCGATTGAAGAACTCAAAGCGGGGCGCGTAGAATTCCGCAACGACAAGACCTCGAACTTGCATGTTCCTGTAGGCAAGGCGAGCTTTGGCGCGGATAAGCTGCTCGAAAACGTGAAAGCCGTCTATTCAGCAGTCGTCCAGCAGAAGCCATCCGCAGTGAAGGGCATTTACCTCAAGCGTCTGGTGATTACATCGACCATGGGGCCTGGCATCCGCGTGGACCCGTCCACATTTAGCGACAATTAAGCGCAAAAAATAGGTAACTATTCAGGTAAAGCCTATATCCCGCATCGGCTCAAAGCCGATGGCTACATTAAACGCTAGGAAGCTCGTAAACGGGCTAGTCAGCGCGAAAGATCAATTTTATACAGCCCGTTTATGGGCGGCGCATACATGCGCCGCAGTGGGCTAGCCCCCGGTTTTGAACCGGGGCAGTAAGCAAATCAGAGTATGCCTGAGTAGTTACAAAAATAGCCATTTTAAAGACACTCCATCGGTCGGGAGTGTCTTTTTTGTTTCTCTTGTGCTGCTGGGCGCTCTCGGCTATAGTGGGATAGATATGATAAGCAAGAGGATAACCTATGCCAGAAGATGGTAAAATCTTCGCAGCGATGCTCGATTTTTTTAAAAACGATGAGTGGAATTTCCAGCAAGTCGATAAAATGCCCGTTTTGAGTATGCCGTTTGTCGGTAGCTCCGGGCGGTGGTTGTGCTATGCACAAGCCCGCGAAGAACAAGAGCAATTTGTGTTTTATTCTGTCTACCTCGTCAACGTGCCGCCGGAGCGCATGGTTGCCGCTACGGAGTATATCACCCGTGCTAATTACGGCATGATTATCGGCAATTTTGAGCTTGATTACAGCGATGGCGAAGTGCGCTATAAGACCAGTATCGCCGTTGATAGCCTCGGCCTGCGGGCGGAGCTAGTGCGGAATATGGTGTATGCGAACGTCTTAGTGACGGATCGTTATCTCAGCGGGTTGATGCGCATTATTTACGGCGATGCTGACCCGGCGCATGAGATCCACTTGGTTGAGGATAATGACGAGGAAGACGACATACTACCCGACACTGAAATCGACACAGGCGACGAGGACGATAGCGGCGTTAACACGGAGTTACTCGCGCATATCGAGCAATTGCTCGAAGACATGGATAACGGCACCTACGTTGATCCGTTTGGTGACGACGATGATGAAGAAGACGAAGACAACAACGACAATCAGACTATAGCCAAGAACGACACCTAAGCGCGTCGTCCCTGGCTATGTTTTAGCTAAGGCGCTCGTTGAGAATATCCCGCACTTGATTGAGATCCGCAAAGGGGCCTTCGGTGTGATCGAGTATGGCGGATTGTAATTGTAAGTAGTTGGCTTCCATCGCTTCGCGGGCTTTGTCCCGGTCTTTGAGCGGATAGAAGTACTCGCGGGATTGGGCGATGCGGCGCTGGATGCGCTCGCGCACCGGCTCTACATTTTCCGCCCCGGTGACGATGACAAAATCTTCGGGTCCGATGTGGCCGATGTAATCATCAGAATTACCATGTTCGCGCACGGCATTGCGGATCATCAACGTGACGGCTCGCAGCACGTCATCCGCTGCGACAAAGCCATATAATTCCCGGAATTTACCGAGCGTATTGATGCTAATTTGGAGCATTGTCCATTTGCGGTCGCTGTCCAAGATGGTGGACAAGCGCTCGTTGACCATTTCGCCTTCGGGCAAGTCCGTCACGGGGTTGACGAGTGATTGCCGACTGACCCGGCTAATGGCGTTGCGGACGCGCAGGCGTAGCTCTTGAATGTCGAAGGGTTTGGTGATGTAGTCCACTACGCCGAGTTCTAACCCTTGGAGCTTATCCACGCGGTCGCGCTTTTCGGTCAAAAAGATGATCGGTGTATCTTGTGTGCGGCGCTGCGAGCGCAAGCGACGGCAGACCTCGTACCCGTCAATATCCGGCAAGCGGATGTCGAGTACAAACAGGTTAATATCGCTCTCTTTGCTCAATTCGACGGCTTCTTCCCCCCAAGCGGCGGTGAGCACGTCATAGTTTTGAACGCGAAAATAGGCGCTCAACATTTCGGAGAGGTCAAGATCATCTTCTACGATTAGTATTTGTGGTTTTTCCAACGCTAATTACCCCCCAATCGGTTTTTTGTTGATGTGAAATACAGTCGTTTCGTCATCATTAGATGGTTGCTCCTGGACGATAAACTCTTTCCCCTGGGTGGCCCAACTTAAGGTTTGCTGGATGATGCCCGTCAGCATATGATTGGCGGGTTGGTCGATGGCGCGTCCCCATGTCATAGGCGCAGGGGAGACGATAAAGCGATAATACGAGTCAGCCACTTCGACGGATGTCGCCTGATCGGTAAATTTGCTAAAGACCGCTGCTAGTGCTCCTACCCCTAGGTGAATGCGGTTAGGCAATGGCAACGCTTGGAAGGCGGGGTCTTGCATCCCGGCTAAAGCGCCAAAGTGATTAAGGCCATTAGCGACCATCGCCCGGCCAATGCGCAAGGCAATGCCCCGCCCACCCCGCGGCCCATAGACATCTTCCAGGGTTTGGTTGATAGCCGCGATATAAGCGAAGTCGAACTGCCGCGCCAGGTCGTTGGGCGGCGGTTGGTCAATATAACGCTCTAGCCCGGCAAGGCCCAAGATAGTGTTGAGACCATGCCCCCCCATCACATCCGCCATAGCTACAAGCAAGAGACGCGCAAAGCGATTAGGATAATACAGGTCACTAGGTTCTAACACCGCTCAGGTGACTTTCTTGCCTGCATATACTAAACTAGCCCAGACAGTGCTTCGACTGTCCGGTTGACATCCAGGAAGATCAGCCCTAATTTGGCATCCTTGCGTGCGAGTACTGTTAGGACGGCTTCTTCCCCCACAGCGGTGAGGATCACATAACCGCTTTCCCCTTTGACCATAACCTGCTCTAGCTCACCGCGCCCGAGTTCGCTAGAGATACGCTCACCCAAGGAGAGCATCGCAGCGGACATAGCACTAACGCGGTCTTCTTCAATATCAGCAGGGAGAGAAGAAGCCATGCTCAAACCATCAACACTCACGATAGCGGCTGCTTCTACATCGCCTGAGTTTGCTTGTAGATCGCGCAGGCGGGTAACCAGTTGTTCAGTGCGTGATGTACCCAACGGTCATCTCCTATCCGAAATAACAGACAATAAAGTCTCATGTGTATTTATGAGAGTGTACTATATCCTACATTCTAGCACACCTGCAAATTATCCGCGTTAAGCATTAAAGAAATTTCAGATATTGGTGGGGGAATATCGGTGATATTCCCCGTTTTTAGGGCCTACCAGGGTTCTTCTGGTTCAATCGGCAGGATCTCATCATCAGGCGGGGTAGGTTCGACTGTCACGACGATAGGCGACTGTGTTGGGCGCACTGGCACAAGCGTCGGCGGCACAGGTGATGGTGGCACAGGTGACGGTGGTACAGCGGTCGGTGGTACAGCGGTCGGTTGTGGATTACCGCCGCCCCCTGGTGCTTGTGTGGGTTGCGGTTGAGCGGGTACAGCAGTCGGTTGCGGGTTGGGGTTTGAGCTAGTGTCCCCGGCGCTGGATGCTGGCGGGTCAGGGTCATCTACACTGGCGAAACCGCTGCCATCAGCGGGGGCGGGTGGTGCAAGGTACGGGGCATTGCCACAATTCTCGCTGAGGAAGGTCACGCTCCCGGCCACCCATGCCGTTTGCCCGTCATAGTCTAAGGCATACCAACTGCCATTGCGCCCTAAGGCTTGATAGGTCGTGTTGGGGTCTAGAACGGTGACGATGGCGTAGCCTGTACCGGGGCCACTGCGTAAGTTCGTGCCGTTATTGCCCGTTGTGATCTGACAATCGACCTCTGCGGCAGTTTGTGCAGGCGCACCACTGGGATTACTGGCGCTGACAGCAGTGGGGGGTTGTGCGCCGGCGGCATCACCAGAGGCACGATTCGGCACATCGCCCAAAGCGGTTAACGTGATGCTGATGGGCGTTTGGTTGATGGCGCTGCCATTGATAAAAACGCTGTATTCGTCAATGCCTGCCGGGATGATAAACTCGCTACGGAATGGCGTTTCCGCATTGGATGCCCCGCGCAGAATGCCCCGTTCGCTATGGAGTGTGGCGCTGAAAGGGGCGCTGTTACTCTGTAGCGTCAGCACTTGGACGGCATCCGCACTGGCGCTTAGGCGTAGGCGTTGCGTCTGTACGTCAGGGGAAAGCGTGACAAGGGTTGGCTCGGCGTTGGTCTCCAGCATCACCCACTCCTCCGGCGCAGATTTTACGCCGTCCAAACGGATGAGGAATTGCCCCTGTACGCCATTGAGCGAGCCAACCTGGATGTTATACGCACCCTCCATCGGCAGGCGTACATCGACGCGGGCGCTACCTGCGCCGGGCATCGTGGGGTCATTGCTGTTAAAGGCTAGGGGCTGCCCGGTGGGGCTGCTAAGGCTGACGGTGGGCACGTAGCCATCCACCACGCCGATGACGCGCACCGTAACTTGATCGTCTACGCTGCCGTTAAATGTAAAGAATGCGAAGGGGGCTGCACTGTCTAGTTTGCTCATAATACCTGTCCCGTAAGAGAGCGGGACGCTTTGCGCGTTGGATGGTGTCGTTGCCACCCCTATCACGCCGATGAAAACCAGTGTTACTGCGATCCATAGCCATCGCTTAACCACACCACATCTCCTTGAAATTATCATTTCAGTCTCGTAATTTTTAACTATTTTCAGACAAATATCAAATCGGGATTTGTTTTGATTTATTGATTTCAGCAGATACTCACCTAAAACCAGTACAATAAGTCTATCTTTTTTACTGTAAAAGGTGTGTTGGTATGCAAAACATTGACCCGCAAACTTTAGATCGTCCATTGAATGGATACAATATTCATAACAGTACATTACGCAAAGAGATCGGGCAAGCGCCAACTTTGCTGGTATTTTTACGGCACTTTGGCTGTATCTTCTGTCGAGAACTGGTGAAAGACCTCAAGCGTATGAGCACAGCGCAGCCGCAATACCCGCCAATAATCTTTTTCTATCAAGGCACAGCGGCGGAAGGCGAAGCATTCTTCGACAACATCTGGCCGGAGGCACGCGCCATCGACGATGTGCCCAAGGTGTATTATGACGCACTTGGCATAGAGCGCGGCGGCATGAAAGCGATGTTCGGGCCGGAGGTATGGGCGTGTGGCGTGCGGGCGGCGATGAAGGGCAACTTCATCGGCTGGAAGACGGGTGACCCCTGGACAATGCCGGGGATGTTCTTGGTCGATGGTGATCGCATCATTTGGCAGCACGATTTCCGTCATGCCGGCGACCACCCGGATTTAACGCAAATACCACAAGTAGCGGAGGCATCGCTTCAATGATTACAACTGTGATTACGATTATTGCCATACATGGCAACGGCGGCGGCGGCTTTCGCTTCGACCGGATGCAGCCTCATATCCCGGAGGACGTTCGTTTTGTCGCGCCGACCCTGCCCGGCTTCGCGGATGCCCCCGCCGACCCCAATTTAAAGACAATGCGCGATTATGCTACTTATATTCATGGGTGGGTGAAGGCGGAACAAGCGCCGGTTGTGCTGCTAGGTACGGGCATTGGCGGCTCATTTCTGTTAGAATATATACAGCATTACACAGCCGCCGGGGTAATCTTCCATGCACCAGTGGGAACCCGGTTAGATTCGCGGCGCTTCCCTTGGTTGATGAAACTGCCGGGTATGCGCGGGTTGGGCAAGACGATGATCGCATCTCCCCTCACACGCGGGATGTTCAAGCGCCTGCTATTCGTCGATCATCACGCTATACCAGGTGACTACCTCAACCGCTTCTTTGATGAATATCGACAGTGTGCGGTGTTCGGGCAGATGTTCGACATCATCACGGCGGATTGGTACAACGCCTTACAGCCGGTCAACATCCCGGCGGCGCTCTTGTGGGGGGCGGATGAGCGCGTGCTCTCCGCGAAGCACATCCAAGATTATCAGCAGCTATTGCCACAAAGCACGGTGCGCGTCGTTGACGGTTGGGATCACTTCCCGATGATCGAACAACCGATCGCGTATGCAGCGGAAGTTGTGGCGTTGGCACGGCAACTCGTGCCACAAACAATCAATCACGCAGAGAAATAAGGACAAAAACAACACGCATGATCGGCGACGTATACATCAAACTCGGTTCCGGCAGAGCAGAGAAGCAATTCGCCGGGAACAAAGGCCGCTTATTAGACCAAGCAGCACAAACGGGGCTTAATGTGCCGCGTGGTGTGCTGGTGCTGGATACCGCCTGGGATCAGGCCATTTTGCGCGGCCTCATGACGATTACAGAAGGTCGCGTTCGCATCCCGGACGCAAGAAAGCTCATTACGTTTTTGGATTTGCCAAAGTTCGAGCGCCCCTTAGCTATTCGATCCGCATTTAGCAAAGAAGACACCGCAGAGGCCAGCCTCGCCGGGTATTTTGAGTCAGTGTTGCGCGTCCCGGCGGATGACTCCACTGCTCAAGCAGAGGCGATTAAGCAAGTGCTGGAATCCGCAGAGCGTTATGAGGGCAGGTTCCGGCGGGATATGCTGATTATGGAAATGGTCGATGCCAAGCACGCGGGTGTAGCTTTTACCGAGCGCGAACACGAAGACGATCTGATTAATTACACTGAAGGCACCGCCGAACATCTCGTCAGCAGTGAAGAAGCCGGGGACTCGTTCCCTTTAGCCAAGCTACACGGCACAGAAACGAACCTCAAGGATACGGATCATCTGTGGCAGCGCCGCCTACAAAATATGCTGAAAGGTGTCCGGCGTTGGCTCGGTAATAAAAATTGGGACATCGAATGGGCGGACGATGGCGAACGCTGCTATCTGGTGCAGTTGCGCCCGATTACGCAGCCGACGCGCCGCAATGAAGCCTTTACCATCGCTAATCACAAGGAAATTTTGCCGGAGTTGCCGTCTACATTTATGACAAGCGTTGTGGAGTCTTGCGCGAAGGATTTATTTCAATATTACCGCAACTTTGACCCATCGCTACCATCCACGCGCCCTTTTATTGAGGTCTTCTATGGGCGGCCTTACATCAACCTGAGTTTGATGAGCGAAATGATGCGCATCTTTGGCCTGCCGACGCGCTTGGTGACGGACAACATCGGCGGGGAGACCGACCGCGTTTATGGCTTGAACCTCAAGCGGATGGCTCGCAAGATTATTAGGTGGAACTTGCCGCGCTTTGCCTTCGCGCAGATCAACAGTGTGCGCCATGTCCACGCGACGACGGCGACCATGCACGATAAAACGACCAATCTCCCGCAGAGCTTCAGCGGATTAACGGAGTCCATGCGCTGGCTGTATACGGCGCTCGTCACGGAGATGTTCAGCTTGACGGCGGCTATTGGGCCGATGCTGTCGTTGCTACGCGGCTTCGGCACGCTCAACGAGCATAACGCCCGTAACGAGACAATTTCGTCCAAGATGTACGCAGATATGGCTCCGTTGCGCGATATTGTCGCCCGCCATGCGGGTATGCTGCCCGTGTTAGAGGCCGGGGAAATCCCGGAGGATGCCGCTTTTAAAGCAGCATGGGCGGATTACATCGCTACCTATGGGCATCGTGGCATCTATGAGAGCGACATCGCCCGCCCGCGCTACAAGGACGACCCCACGCCGTTATTACAAAGCCTGACGACACCGACGGGCAAGCGCCAACCGACCCCGCCGCGCACGTTTAAGGGCTGGTTGACGCAGCCGCTCTGGTGGCAAGCCGGGCGTACCATCCGCGCACGGGAGCAATGGCGGCACGATGCGATGATCGGCTTTGCGCGTATTCGGGATGCAATGGTAACACTTGCACAAGAGAAGGTCGCGGCGGGGGTGCTGCCGGACGTTGATTCGCTGTGGATGCTGACAGTCGATGAGGTGAAATCGCTCGATGTGGATTGGGTGCCGGATGCCGCATTCTGGGAAGATCGCCGCGCCGAAATTGAGCGCCTACGTGGGTATCATCTGCCGGACTTATTCCGGCGCTTTGACGATCTCGAAGCGACACACGACGACGCGGACACCACACAGGACAACAGCCTACAGGGGATCGGCTTGACGACGGGCACGGTCACCGGGCAGGCGTGGGTGCTACGAGAACCCGCGTTGACGACACCGCCGCATTTTGAGCATACGGTCTTAATCGCCCGGAGCGTGGATGCCGGGTGGATCGCCACGTTTGGCCGAGTAGCGGGTGTGGTCGTGGAGACAGGCGGCGACCTATCGCACGGGTCGATTATCCTGCGCGAGATTGGCTTACCTGCGGTGACGAACGTCAGCCATGCCACGCGCCACATTCAAACCGGGGATACGGTGCGCATTGACGCGCAGCGCGGCCTTGTTAAAGTCCTTGAGCGCGTTGACCCAACAGGCTCACATACCAAAGAAGAAGAAAAAGAAGTCACTGTTTAAGCCCGCATCGGCTCAAAGCCGATGGCTATACAAACGCTTGTAAGCCCATAAATGGGCTATGTACACACTGATTAGCGCGTTTACGGTATCTATTCGCCTATCCATGAGATTTGCATGACGTTTTGTGTTAAGGACGCGAAAAATCGCATCCGCGCTATGTTGTCGTCGCTTGTCGTCGTGCCCATAACGCCAAAATCACCGCTGGGACGAGGACGGCCACGCTCAAGCCCGCGCCGATCCAATAAGGCAAGGTGGGGTCTTGGGTGTAAATGCGCCCACCATAAAACGTGGAAAAGATGATCGCCAAGCTGGTAATCGACTGGAATAAGCCCAACGCCCCACCGCGATAGCGATCGTCTACGGTGTTGGTTATCATGGTCTGCAAGGATGGGATCAGTAAACCGCTGCCCACCGCGAAGAAGATAATGGCCGGAACGCCCAAAAACGGCCCGGTGAGGACGGCGAACAAGAGCAAACTCAACGCTCGCAGCGCGTTACCGATGACCAACAGCCACCCTTCTCCGAAGCGTTGCACCATACGATCAAGCAGCATCGTCTGTGTGAAGACCTGCCCCACCCCGACCATTGCCAGTAACAAGCCGATGCCAATGTCGGTTATCCGTTGATTATAATCAGCAAAAATGATGTCATCGCCATAGAGTGCAAATGTCGCCTGGAGCAAGCCTAGCCCAAGCTGCGCCACAAACGCGATAATCAAGACGTTTACAAGCGGTATGTTAGTGATGATCTGCACAGGAGAGAGGCTGTTTTTGCCTGCGGTGCGATTAGCTTCGCGCTGCTCCGGTGTGAGTGTTTCGTCTAGGTTCGACCACGTCATATAGACGACGACCGAAGCGGCCATCGCCGCGAACAAAAACGGCGCACGAGTCCCGAAGAACGACGACAACACACCGCCTAGCGCCGGGCCGACCACAAAGCCGACCCCAAAGGCCGCGAACAACAGACCAAGCGATTGTGTCCGGCGTTCTTTTGGCGTGATGTCGGTGATGTAGGCTTGGGCGACAACAATATTCCCCCCGGTGATGCCGTCCAGGATGCGCGAGGCGTAGAGCATAGGCACGCTTTGGGCGAAGACGAGCATCAAAAAGCTGATGACCGTCCCAACCTGGCTGACGATCAAAACGGGGATGCGCCCGTAGGTATCCGACAGGCGACCGATGAGCGGCCCGGCTAAAAACTGCGCGGCGAAGAACGAGGCCAGCAAAGGCGTGATCGCTTCAGGGTCGAGGTCAAATGAGCGTTTAGCCAATAGCGGTAAAATGGGCAAAGCCATCGACGCGCCGACGAACTGCACAAATACGATCAGTAGGATCGTCACCAGCCGGGGGTCGGCATTTTTCAAGCGTTGTCGCATAAAGATAAAAACTCCGGTAGAAGATGAAGTATGCAATCGTATCACATCTGCGCGGCGTGTCTCTATAGCTATTTGCCAAAAGCCCCCTATTTAAGCGATAATCTAGCAGCGTTTGTTTTTAGTTAGCGTAGGAACACATTATGCGCTTGACATTGCTTAACCTCATCGCCGCGCCCATGCTGCCTGTTTTGCTCTTGCAAGGGCGACAAGTGCGCAATAACACACCCCGCTTAGAGCCGGGCATCGGCGCGACAACGGGCTTTATCGAACGGCGTGACCCGGCGCTGCGGGTGCTGGTCTTAGGCGATTCGGTAATCGCCGGGGTTGGCGTGGAGGAGCAGCGCGAGGGATTGGCGGCGCAGATCGCCCGCGCCCTTGCAGAACGCAGCGGGCGCAGTGTGGCCTGGCATGGCATCGGGCGCAGCGGCGCAACCACCGCCGAAGTTCATTATCAACTGTTGCCCACGCTGACCAACCTACGTTATGAGGCCGTTATCATCGCCACCGGGGTTAACGATGTGACACGGTTATATACGCCGCTGCGTTATAAGCGCGACCTGCAAGCGATGATCCACGACTTATGGCGCTGGCTGGATCACCGCCCGACGGTGATTGTCTCCGCGCTGCCGCCTGTGCTGGACTTCCCGGCATTGCCGCAACCGTTACGCGGCATATTAGGCCGCCGCACCGCCTTGATGGACGATGCCGCCCGCGATTTGGCGGAACGTACAATCGGCGTAAGCTACCAACCGATCCCGTTCCCGATGGGCGATGAGAGTTACTTTTCTAGTGATGGGTATCATCCTAGCGCGAAGGCGTGCGCGACGTGGGCGCGGTATATTGCGGGGGGAATACAGGTGTAAGCTGTCAGCTATCAGATGTCGGCTATCGGCTATCGGCTGTCGGCTGTCGGCTGTCGGCTATCAGATGTCGGCTATCGGCTGTCAGATGTCAGCTAGAAGCCATCAGCTTATAACTGATGGCTGAAAACTGTCAGCTAGAAGCTAGAAGCTATTCAAACGTCTTGCCCGCTGCTGCCATGTCTTTGAGCATTTGCGGCGGTGTGAAGCGTTCGCCGTAAGCGTCCGCGAGTGCTTGCGCACGATCCACGAAGGCGCTTACCCCGTAGGCGTTGATGAATTGCAGCGTCCCGCCGTGAAATGGCGCGAAGCCCCACCCGAAAATGCTGCCGATATTGGCATCCGCGACAGAGCGCAGCACGTCTTCTTCCAGGCAGCGCACCGTTTCAAGGGCTTGGATGAACGTCAGGCGGTCTACCATCTCTTGTTGGGAAAGCTGTGCATCCCCGACAGGGAATTTTTCTTGCAGCCCCGGCCATAGATGCTTACTGCCGTTATATTCATAGAAGCCTGCACCACCAGCACGCCCCGGACGGCCAAGCTCTAGCATGGTGTTGACGACGGGCATAGCCGGGTTTGATGCAGCCTCAACGCCAGCGGCGGCGAGGTCGGCGGCGGTCTGCTTTTCAATGTGACTGACGAGATTTAAGGAAACTTCATCCATCAAAGCGAGTGGGCCAACCGGCATACCGGCTTGGACACCCGCCATTTCGATAGCTTGCGGGTGCTGGCCTTCGGCCAACATCGCCACACCTTCGTTAACCCACGTCCCAAACACCCGCGAGGTATAGAAGCCGCGACTATCATTGACGACAATGGGGACTTTGTTGATCTTCAGCACGTAATCAAAGGCTTTGGCGAGCGTTTCGTCGTCGGTCTTTTCGCCCATGATGATCTCGACCAGTTGCATTTTATCCACCGGGGAGAAGAAATGCAGGCCGATGAACTTTGCCGCACGCTGGGACGCTTCCGCTAAGCTGGTAATCGGCAGCGTGGACGTGTTCGACGCGAAGACCCCGTTAGGCTCCATCGCATCTTCGGCTAGCTTGGTGACTTTGGCCTTGAGGCCGCGGTCTTCAAACACGGCTTCGATGATGAGGTCGCAGCCGTCTAGTTGGCTGTAGTCGGCTGTGGCGGTGATGCGCCCCATGATGTCATCCATCGCTTCTTGAGTCATGCGGCCACGCTTCACGCGCTTTTGCATAATGGCGGCGATTTTCTCTTTGCCTGCGTCTGCGTCGTCTTGGGTTGCGTCCGTCATGACGACTTCCATACCCGCGTAGGCGCTCACATAAGCGATGCCATGCCCCATCATGCCAGCCCCCAACACGCCGACTTTGTGCGTATCTTGCGGCGGGATGCCATCGGGACGGCTTGCGCCCTTCTTGATGTCGTTGAGGTTAAACCAGAATGCGTTAATCATGTTTTTGGAGACTTGCCCGGCGGCTAAACTCGCAAAGTAGCGCGATTCGATACGGCTGGCCGTGTCAAAATCGACCTGTGCGCCCTCAACGGCGGCGGCCATAATGGCGTGTGGCGCGGGATAGTTGCCTTTTGTCTCCTGGCGCATATAGGCCGGGGCGACGGCTAGCATCTGCGCGATCTTGGGATGGCTAGGGGCACCACCAGGGATTTTATAGCGTCTGACGGCATCCCAGGGGGCTTTGGGGTCGGGGTTGGCCTCAATCCAGGCGCGGGCTTGCGCTTTGAGATCGTCTAGGTCGCTCGCCACTGCATGGATCATCCCAGCGGATAAGGCTTGCTGTGGGCTATATTTTTTGTTCTGCGCCAACCACTCTAAGGACGCTTCCAGCCCGATGAGGCGCACCGTCCGCGCAACGCCGCCCGCACCCGGCAACAAACCTAAGCCAACTTCCGGGAAGCCAAATTTAATTTTGTCGTTATCTAAGGCGATACGGTAATGGCAGGCCAGCGCCAACTCCATACCCCCACCAAGTGCTGTCCCGGTGAGCGCGGCCACTACAGGCTTACCGAGCGTTTCCAGCCGGCGGAAAACGGCCTTAAGATGCTCTGATCCGTTAAAGTGGTCTTCGGCACTATCGGATGCAAACATGACTTCAATATCCGCCCCGGCCAGCCAGAGCTTTTTAGCAGAAGCGACGATCACGCCTTCAAGATCGTCTTCAGCTTCTAGTTTTTCAATTGCCCCGGCGAGTGCGTCCACGAAATCCGGGTTGATGACGTTTGCGGAGCGATCCGGCATGTCCATCGTCAATGTTACGATGCCGTTTGCGTCTTTTTCGTAATTGATTGCCATTTTTTAAGTTTTCTCCGTAAGTAACAGTTAATTTTCCATCAGCTTTCAGCCGTTAGCCGTCAGCTTTCAGAGATTAGCTTTTATGCTAACAGCGGTAGACCTTATGCGCCGCCCATAAATGGGACGGCATTCTTGCCGTCCAAAGCAATAAAGATAAAGACTTCAGCGACAGTAGAACTAAACTACACCCGCTCGATGATGGTGGCGATGCCCATACCGCCGCCTACGCACAGTGTCACCAAGCCGGTCGCGCTGTCGGTGCGTTCCATTTCGTCCAGCAATGTGCCGAGCAGCATCGCGCCGGTTGCACCTAGCGGGTGCCCCATCGCAATCGCGCCGCCGTTGACGTTGACATTTTCGCTATCTTCGATGCCCATTTCGCGCATGAACTTCATGACGACGCTGGCGAACGCCTCGTTGACCTCGAACAAGTCAATGTCGCTGACGTTCATCCCGGCCTTTTTGAGCGCCTTACGCGCTGCCGGAGCCGGGCCTGTGAGCATAATCACCGGGTCTGTGCCGACTAAGGCCGTCGCTAATACCCGCGCACGCGGCTTTAGCCCCATCGCATCGCCGACTTCACGATTGCCCATCATCACCAAGGCCGCGCCGTCCACGATGCCGGAGGAGTTGCCGGCGGTATGCACATGGTTGATCTTCTCTACTTGGGGATACCGTTGTTGGGCGACAAAATCAAAGCCCATCGCGCCTATTGCCTCGAACGCGGGGTTGAGTTCGCCTAAGCCTTCCAGCGTGGTGCCAGGGCGAATGTACGAGTCTTGTTCTAAAATGGGCAGGCCGTTCATATCTTTGACGGAGACGACGGAGCGATCAAAATAGCCGTTATCCCGTGCATGGGTCGCCCGTTGTTGAGAGCGCACCGCGAAGCGATCCACATCATCCCGGCTGAAGCCTTCTAACGTAGCGATCAAATCCGCGCCGATGCCTTGCGGCACAAAGGCGGTGTCAAAATTGGTCTGCGGGTCGAGTGCCATTGGGCCACCGTCGGACCCCATCGGCACGCGGGACATGCTCTCTACACCGCCAGCGATGACCACATCTTCCCAACCGGACGCGACCTTTTGCGCGGCGATATTGACGGCTTCTAGGCCGGAAGCGCAGAAACGATTTAACTGCATCCCTGGCACATCGACATCCCACCCGGCTTTTTGTGCGGCGATCTTAGCGATGTCCGCGCCCTGCTCCCCGACAGGGGACACACAGCCCAAGACCACATCATCGACTTTGGATGTATCTAGATTGGTACGGCCTTTCATCTCGTCCATGAGGTTAACGACAAGATCAATCGGTTTTACTTCGTGGAGTTCGCCACTGGCTTTACCCTTAGAGCGGGGTGTGCGAATGGCTTCGTAAATAAGCGCCTCAGTTGGCATAAGAGTCTCCTAGCAATACTTGTAATATTTTGGTGTATCGGGTAAATTATGACGCAACATGCGTCATAAGTCAATGAGTAGGCCATAAAAGAATTACACCCTATGAATGAAACAGATTTGCGCGTCTTGCGCACGCGCCGCTTATTAAAAGAAGCCTTTGTAGAGCTTGTAATCGCTAAAGGCTACGACAATACGACGATCCGCGATGTGACCGACCATGCCCAAATCGGCTATCGGACGTTCTTCCGGCATTATGAAGATTTAAAGACGCTGCTCCATGCGGTGTTAGAAGACATCGTAGCGGAAATGCAAAGCACGATGACACCGAGCCGCAACCCGGACGTATTAGAGGCCAACTTGCGGGCGTGGTTTCGGATTGTGCAACGCCATGCGGATTTGTACCGGGTGTTGTTCCGCGCCCCGAATTACCAAGAATTGCTAGAGCCGATCATCGCTTTCTCTGGGGAGTCCAGCAAGGGGACATTTAAGGGCGTGCCGATCCCGGATGAGATCGTCGTCACACATACAGTCTCCGCGACACTTTCGCTCATCCGTTGGTGGGTAGAAAACGATATGTGCATCTCGCCGGAAGACATGGCCGATTATACGAGCTTGTTAGTCATCCGCCCGGTGATGGATCTCATCCCTAGTTCGTAGGTGACGACCGTGCTTGTGCCGATTATAATAATCGCCTAATTGTGACGTGACGTTAGGATAACTACACTATGGGGCAAGATCGTTTTATTGTTGATGCGTTTAATGAAGAATTCGTCACCGGGGAGACGCAACGCCCGCCGGATCACCTGATTGGTGTCGTGTTTGCGGTGGTGGTTTTGTTTATCGTGCCGATGATCGGCTTAAATTTGGTGGTGTATGAGGCATGGCGTACCGCTGATGGCTTCTCGCCAAGCCTGGCGTTGGTCACACTGGTGATGCTGATGGTCAACGGTATTTTGCTCGGTGCGACGTGGTGGTTCTGGCGGCGGTATAGCCTGCGCAACACCGGGCAGTTGATCGATGGTGAGGTTGTTAAAGCCAGCGGTGAAATACGCCCAGGGCCACAGGGTAATGATTTTGTCATCACCGTGATGTATCAGTTCAGTTCCCCACGCAACGACAAAGCAATTAAAG
The DNA here is from genome assembly GCA_034437635.1 of Anaerolineae bacterium. GTDB lineage: Bacteria > Chloroflexota > Anaerolineae > Aggregatilineales > Phototrophicaceae > J038. The sequence continues at coordinate 15,968 of DAOTTT010000385.1, forward strand.
GCACGATCGCCCAGGTGCGTAATGATCTGGTGGAGGCACCGCTGCCGGCATCTGGGACACCGGTCGCGGTGCTTTATCGCAACGATCGAAATTATCGTGTGATGTAGCCCACGCCCAAGACCAACATCCACCGTCAGCTATTTAAACGTAAAGACCGCGCCCAAGAACATATCCAGTACAGACTGGACTTCTTGGGTGCGCTCACCTGTGCGCGGGTAGAAGCGGACTAAAAAGATGTAGTTATCACCCATGTTCATCGCCATGATTGTATTGGTAAAACTGCTCACATCGTCGGTATCCACATAATCGTAACGCGCCACTTCGCGCCCGTCGATCTTCTGGATTTTGACGTTATTCGGGTCAAAAACGAGCGCGTCATCCGACGGGCTAAACATACCGCTGATTGAGTCGGACAAGCTGCCAACCATAAAGCCGCGTTCTTCTTGTGCGGTGGGCGAGAACCACCCTGGCACCCAGCGCGTTGTTTCGCTCTGGAAGTAGGTGAAGCCGTTGTCTTCTTGTACGACTTTCTCCCAATCCGTTGGGTAGAACACGCTCAAGACAAAGTTTCCCGTA
>DAOTTT010000386.1:0-9981 GCA_034437635.1 Anaerolineae bacterium
GAAGGTCACGCTAGCGGCGTTCTTCAAGTTGCCGAGTTCTTCCCCGGCGCGTTCCGGGTTGCGGTCGAATAATCGCTGGCAAATTTCGGCTTGGAGAATAAAGTTAGTCAACGATTGCGCCGGGCCGTCGTGCATTTGCCGGGCGAGCCGTTGCCGTTCTTCTTCCTGCGCCTGGACAATCCGCACGATGTTGATGTTGCCGCGTTCTTCCACGACTTCCGTTTCATCATCGCCGGAAAAGACATCAACACCCTGGAATTTGCTCAAAACGTCAGAGAGCAGACGTTGCTCTTCTTCCAAATTGCTATATTGTGCCTCGAACTTTTCGACTTGGCCGCGCATTGTCGTCAGACGGAAGCGAACATCAATTGCATCCTGATATTTATCTCGGATGTCCTCGCGGGGGACGCTATCGAGATTGGCATCCACCGTTTGTAGGTCGCTGGCGATGTCGCTATAGCGTTGTTGCTCACGGTCAACGAGTTGCTGTGTTTGGGTAATTTGGTCTTTAAGTTCCATCATCTTGCGCTTAACCAAGCCCATGCGCTCGGTAATCTGCGTGATGATTTCTTGTTTGGGGTCATCGAAAAAGGTTTCGCGTGCAAAATCTACCATAACTTACGTACCTCTCCAGGCGTTAATTCTCGTCTTTCGTCTCTTGCAAACGCACCCAACCGTGCCGGATAGCTGTTACAGCGGCTTGTGTGCGGTCTTTTACGTTGAGCTTTTGTAGAATCGATGTCATATGATTTTTGACTGTCTGCTGGCTGATGCCGAGTTCTAAAGCAATTTCTTTATTGCTCATGCCGTGTGTCACGGCGTATAAAATCTCGGTTTCGCGCGGGCTGAGCGGGACAAAGTGCTGCTCAGGCTCGTCGATATATGGACCGATGATCGATTCGATCGTCTCACGGATCCATTCATTGAGTTGAGCTTCCGACATTTTTTGATCGCCAATGATGAAATACCCTTCATTGACGTTGCGGATAATATCTACTAAATCGTCCGGGGCGATGTCTTTAGAGCAATAGGCAGATGCTCCCGCACGCATGGCATACAAGACTTGATCGCGCTCATGGTACGCTGTGAGCATGACGACCGCAACGTTATAAGGGCCGCTGCGCAGCTTGCGGGCGACTTGGAGGCCATTTGTATCTGGCAAGTTGACATCTAGCAAAACGACATCTGGCCGCTTTTCGCGCACCATGACGAGCGCATCTTTCCCGGTAATGGCATAACCCGTCACGAGAATGTCATCTTCTAAACCAAGTGCTTTTTCTAGCCCGGCGCGGAATAAAGGGTGATCTTCTATGATACCGACTTGAATTTTACGACTCATCAACACATGCAGGCTGACGGCTACTGCCGCTGACCGCGCCTCACTTTCTTCTCGAAAACTTATGTAGTCTCTAACATTTGAACTATAGCATAATTTGGGTTATTTGCGCTAACCTAAATGCGTTAATCATAAACAAGGAATTGATAAATCGTGATTGTACAGAGTTACCATAACGTCAAATATTATCGTTTCGAGGCCCTGTCGCGCTTGAAGCATGGCGTGTTTACGCGCAAAGGCGGCCAGAGCGCCGCGCCTTATGGTCCGCTCAACGTCGGCGGCACAGTGGGCGATGATGCCCAAGCCGTGCGCCAAAACCATGCCTTGATGTACGAAGCCTTGAATGTCAACGCGGGGCGGGCGTGTACCGTGTGGCAAGTACACGGCGCGGATACGGTCATCGTTGATGGCCCGGTCAAAAATCGCCGCTGGATTGCCTTGGCCGATGGCATGGTGACCGACCGACCGGATACGCCGTTGGTGATGCGCTATGCGGATTGTACGCCCATTCTCTTTCATGATCCGCAGTGTGATGTGATTGGCGTGGCTCATGCCGGGTGGCGCGGCACCGTGAGCGGGGCGGGGCGCTCTGTAGTTGAGACGATGCAGCAAGCGTTCGGCTGTGATCCACAAAATATCCGCGCCGGGATCGGGCCGAGCATCGGCCCTGATCGCTATCAAGTCGGTGAAGAAGTGGTCGCGGCGGTGCAGGCATACTTCGGCACGCTGGACGGCGGTATGCCGGAAGGCGCGTTAATTAAGCGTGATCCTGCTGATGGCACCGCGTACTTTAACCTGTGGGCGGCTAATCGCCTGGATTTACAACGCGCAGGGGTAGAGCAGGTCGAAGTTGCCGGCATTTGTACCGCCACCCACACGGACGAATGGCATTCGCACCGGGCGGAGAAGGGGCGCACCGGGCGCTTTGGGGTGGTATTGGCGTTATGAGTGAGAACATACAAGCCAACGTGCAAGCGGTGCGCGAGGTTATCGCGGGGGCTTGTGCGCGGGTCAACCGTGCGCCGGAGTCGGTGACGTTGGTCGCCGTGAGCAAGCGCAAGCCTCTTGATGACATCCTGGCCGCACACGCGGCAGGCGTGCAACATTTTGGCGAAAATCGCGTAGAAGAGATGGAGACTAAGCATCTTCAAGTCATGGCGCGAGGGGATTTATCCATAAAGTGGCATATGATCGGCCCGGTACAAAGCCGCAAGGCACGCTACATCCCGCGCTTGTTCGATATGCTCGAAGCAGTGGACAGCGTTAAGATCGCGCAGAAGCTCTCGCGCCTTATGACTGACGGCGGTTTATCATCCTTCCCGGTGTTGGTGCAAATCAACGTTTCCGGCGAGGCGACGAAAAGCGGCCTTGCTGCACAAAACTGGGGAAATGATGCCGATGTAAAAACGGCGCTGATGGCACAGTTACGGCAGATCACGGCGTTGCCTGGCCTGGACGTGCGCGGCCTGATGACGATGGCCCCGCATACCGATGACCCGGAGGCGACTCGCCCGGTATTCGCCAGTTTGCGCCGCTTGCGGGATGTGGCTGTTGCGGCGTTGGGGGTGCCCTTGCCACAACTCAGCATGGGCATGACGAACGATTACCCCGTCGCTATTGAAGAGGGCGCGACATTGGTTCGTGTCGGGCGGGCGATCTTCGGCGAACGCACTTACTGAGACTTACGCCTGTCTAACGTCTTTGCGCTATGATTTATCCTACTGTCCACACAAGGAGTTTGGTATTCGATGGCTTCAATAGCTGGTTTACTATTGCTTTTTCTGGAAATTTACAGCTTCATTATCCTTGCGCGGGTTTTGTTAAGCTGGTTCCCGAACATTGACCAAAATAACCCGATTGTGCAACTTTTGTATGCCATAACTGAGCCGGTGTTACAGCCTGTGCGCGATTTGCTGAATAAACAGTTCGGCTATCAACCCATAGACTTTAGCCCGATTGCGGTGTTTTTGGGTATATTTGTTTTGCGTTTGTTGATTATTGCAGCATTCTAGCCGCAGGTTGCTTGCCCCGGTTGGGCGATCATGCTACCATTTTGAAAGCATCAATTCACAAGATAAGAGGCATTCATGGTTAATCGTGAGTTTAATATTACCGATGCAAAAGGGGGCGCGGCCTTTACTGTGCGCTGCGTGACCCGTGCAACACGGACTGAGGCGGTCGGCATCCAAGAAGACGGTGCGCTTAAAGTGCGCCTACAAGCGACCCCGGCTGGCTCTAAAGAGGCAAACGAAGAACTGCTTAACTTCCTGACTGAAGTTCTTGCAGTAGATAAAAATACGATTGAAATTGTCGCCGGTTTAGAAGGCCGCGATAAGCTGGTCAGCGTGGAAGGTGTTGCGCCTGCTGTGGTCAACGCACGCTTGAACAACATCACGGTAGAAAGCGACAGCGAAGCTGAAGAAGGCTAGGCACTTTCTTATCGTAGGGCTAGCCACATTATGGTTAGCGGCTTGTGCGCCCTCAACGGGTGGTGTAGCGACCCCGCTGCCCACCCAAACTTTGATTCCTATACCGCCGACGGCCACACCAGCGCCGCCGACAATTACCCCTACGCCCATTAATCGCTTGCGGCCTGGGGATCTTATCACGCCTACCCCTAGCAATCCCTTACTACAAGTTACCGCGCAGATTACCGATGCCCTTGTCGCTGACGGCTTCCCCGCGCAGAGCGTGCGCGTGCTCGTCAGTGAGCGGGCGACATGGCACGATGCCGAAACGCTGGACTGCATTCGGCTGGAAACGTACTTTGAACCAGCTACTATCGACGGTTACGAATTGATCGTTGCTGCGCGTGACCAAATTTATGTCTATCACACGGATACACAAGGCACGATCCGCCGTTGCTTATCCGCCCCACTGGTAGAAGTCCCTGGTGATATACTTATCCGCTTTGATGCGATCGCGGCGGAGCTTCAACTTGCGGCGCGGCAGCAATTGGCCGATCAACTGGGTATTTCCGAGCGGCGCGTTCGCCTAGAGGCGATGCAGGTCGTCATCTGGCCGGATACCAGCTTGGGCTGTCCACAAGATGACCAGACCTACACCGAGATTCAATTGCCGGGGTACCGTATGGTGTTGGCGGTCGAAGATGATACCTACCAATACCACACGGATACTGACCGCATCATACAATGTGATGCTGACGCGGTCGTTTTGCCTTAAGAGCCATTGAGCGCGGGCAACCGTGCCCCAATCTGAATTTGCATTTCCCCTAATGCACGATACGCCGCTTTACGTACCTCTGGGTCACGGTGGCGTAGCACCGTGTAGATGATGCCTGCTTGCTCATAAAAGCCCATTTGCGCCATATTCGCGACGGCGAAGGGGTGTATCTCCGGGTATTCCTGCTGCTCCAGGGCTTGGCGGAACAGCAAGCCGCGCTCTTGGCCGATGAGTTGCTTGGCGCGGTCGTCTAGTGTATCGACCCAGGCCGTGACCCAGGGTATGGACGTGGGGCGCGGGTGATGCTGCGGCCCGCTGGCGCTATCGCCATATTGGATTTCTTCAAAGGCCGTTTCCGCTGCGGCTTGGACGATAAACTCGTCTTCCTCAACCGCTGCTTCGTAAAGCAGGATGAGCGCCCAAGGCGATTCAATGCGTTTGAGGCCATAGATCGCTGCACGACGCAGCGGGATGTCCTCTTCGGCTTGGCTGGCTTCATAGAGAGTCTCATAGCCCAATTCAGGGAACAGCGCGAGCGTTTCTGCGGCAGCTTGCTGCTGGATTTCGCTGCCGTTAACCAAGTTATATGCCACTTGTTCCAGGGCATCTTCGGAGCCAACAGCACCTAACGCTAAGATGGCCGCGAGTTGCACCGGGATTTCCGGGTCGTTGACGGCGCGAATAAGGTCATTAACGGCGTTTTCCTGCCGGAGAGCGCCCAAGCCCAAGCACGACAATCGGCGCACATCGGGGTCCGGGTGGGTGATGGCGCGTTCAAAAATACGGGCGGAATTGCGATCCCGCGAGCCGATCAACGCGGCGGCGATGCGCTCACGCAAGATGGGGTATTGTGTACGGGCGGCGAACGTGCGGCCCAAGGTTGTCATCAATGGCTTGACCCATTCCGCCTTGCCTTGAATGTGCCGTATCCATTGGGTGACGGTCAATAGATTGCTGACGAGTAAATCGGCGGGGTCTTCCATGTGGGCGGCGGCGATGTCGTCCAATGGGCGGTGTGCGCCGAGGAAGATAAAGGCATCGCGCCATTCTGGTTCATAAGATCGCTTAAGCAATTTATCAAAGCGGATTTCTTTCAAATAGAGGCTGCCCAGGTAAGCGGCGGTCAGTGGATGCGCGAATTGATACCGTCCACCGCGAAACTCGCGTAAGAGATTGGCTTTGACTAGCTTTTTAATCAGCTTGACGGTTTCGCTATCAAGTTTGCGTTTATCGGTTGCTTCAACCGCGGTATCCACATCTAACGCGCCGAGGAGATCGTCTAGGTCTTCGTCGGGGTCAGCCGGTGGCGCTTCGTCGTCGTCAAAATCATCTAACTCTGCGGCTAATGCGTCGAGTTCATCACCTATGCTGACTTCGCCAATCTCCGCGATTTCGTCTAAGGCGCTGTCGAGGTCGTCTGTATCTGCGCTAACGGCTTCGGTTTCTACCGTTGTGGTGATGTCGTCGTCGTTGGCTTCTAGGCTTTGCAGTTCGCTATCAAGGCGCTGCGCGGTGAAAAATCCTTCTTTAAGCTGGAGCTTGGCCGCTGTGATGAGTTTGGGCATGATCTCATCTAAATTGGTGTTGGGCAAGGTTTGGCTAAAGTAATGATCCATCCAGCCGGTGATGCGGGTTTGGTCGGGCTGTTCGTACATGCCCCAAGCGCGGAGCGTTAGCTCATACGGCGTGAGGATGCGCGCTTTTTCCTTCACCCGTTGGACTGTATCACGGTCTACCGTTTCATTGCGCCGTCTACGAGCGTTGAGTTGCCCCCAGTTTTGCGCAAATTTGTTGGCGAGGTCGTCGTTTTGTGCATCCAACCAGGGGCGCATATAAACGGGCGTATATCCCGCACGCATCAGGCCCCCGTAACCGTTCGGCGCGCCGACCACGATGATAAAGTTATTGCTATAGGTCTCGCGGAAGGCTTTCAACCAGGCGAGTTTGCGTTTTTGCTCATCGGGTGGCAGTTCGTCGAAGCCGTCCAACAGTAACAGTACCTTGCCTTCTTCCAAGCGTTTGTAAATGTTACGTGGAATGCGTAGGCGAGTGGCATACCCCACATAATGCTGCAAGGCACGGACGAGCGGCTCGGCGGGGTCGATGTTGCGTCCGTATTCGCTCACCGTCACCTTGACGTTAGCGAGATGGGCATACATGGGCGTGAGTTGCTTAAACGAGTCGCCCCCAGTAGGGCGGCCAGCGATTGACTCACGATCAACGCCGTCTTTATCGGCTAAGGCATCACGGGCGATGTCTTCTACGCGCACCCGGTCAGAATAGCGCACGGCTTTTTGCTCACGGCTGTCGATGTCGCTTTCTTCTTCTGCTTCTAGGCGGCGCTGGACGGCATCTTTAGGCGGTATAAAATCAACACGGCCTAAGCTCCATAGGGCGATGGTATGCAGGGCGGTTGTGCGCCCGCTGCCGGGCAAACTAAGCAATGCTAGGGCACGGTCGCCGTTGTCGAGATCGTCAATGCTCAAGGTGGGGATGTTATACGGCGTGTGCAAATACGGGTGATCGTGTATGCGCGGGACGACGAAGAAGACTTCGCGTAGCACGTCTTCCTCTTCGGGTTCGATGAGCTTGGGCGCTTTGATAAAGCGTGGTTCGACCACAATCTCCGATAATTTGACACGCGACCCGGCTAAATGGTCGGCTTCGATAAATTTAAGCAGGTCGTTGATGTAGCTGCTATCCCCACTCCGTGCGGCGAACTCTTGGGCTTTAGTTGCCCGTTCGGAGACGGAGCCGGTAAGGTCGCTGATGAGGGCGCGGGCGCGGAAAAGCGCGTAAGCTGTCCCCCAACCTGTGAGCACCCCCAGGCCAAAGTTTTCTGGACTAAAGTTAAAACCACCCATAAATTTTGCTCCTGCGTTGACCATTTTTGTGTTGCACTAATTCACCCGAACGAGTATGCGCTCGCAATTCTCACATTTGACCAAACTATCACGCCGTTTGACAGCGCGTTCAATTTCTAAGGTTTGCTCCACGCCGCAAGCGGTGCAAGAGCGTCCTTGCATCACGGCGACGGGGCGTTGGCCTTTGCGTGGTTTCATTGTCTCATACATTTTGTGATCTTCTGGCTTAATGTTTGCGATAGCGGTTTGATGTTGGGCTTTTAATTCCTCGAACCGCGCCCACAGTTGCTTCTGCTCGTTGACGAGATCGCTATTTTCATCTTCCGACGCGCTCACGGTTTGGGCAAGGGTTTGCTCGGCTTGGGCGAGTTGGTCTTCGACTTCTTCGATGTTGAGCATCATATCGAGCGTTTGCTCTTCAAGCTGGGTGTTGCGCCCTTTGAGCGCGTCAACTTCGTTCTGGATGTCTTGCATCTCTTTAGGGTTTTTGACGGTGCCGCTGTATAAACGGTCTTCACTTGCTTTGCTCTTCTGGCTATTGCTTTGCGTTTCAAGCTCTAAATCCCGCAGTTTAGACCGCAACGGCTTGAGTTTTTCCTCTATAGCATGAACATCGGCTTCGGCCTGTTGTACGGCGGCGTTATCGCCTAATGCGGTCTTGATTTCTGCTAACCGTTGTTGAATTTGCTGCGCCTCAAGTTCGATTTGCTGCAATTGATATAACGCTTCTGCTGCGTGCGTCATGCGAAATAACCAATTCCCTTGTACGATCGTTTGTGTGGTATCACTTGTAAATGTGATAGCATATATTGTAGTTCAAATTGCGCATTGAGCCGAATCACAAAAGTGGAGTACGTCATGCGGTCAAGTTTTACGGGGCATGTTACCCCGGCAGAGTGGCGATGGGTTATTTTGGTAAGCTGTACATTGGTCTTGCTGGCCTTTCTGCCGTTCTTATGGGTGCTAATTACGGAAGTCGCCGGGGGCAATAACCGTGTCTTTATGGGGGCACTGCACGATTACAGTAATAGTGCGGTGCATCTATCACAACTATATCAGGGTGCGCAGGATCGTTGGTTGATCTTCTATTTGCATACACCGGAGACTCACGCTGCCGCGTTGATTGATCCCGTCTATGCGTTGATCGGGCAGGTCGCCCGCTTGACGACGCTCTCTGAGATTGTCATTTTCCATGTGGCGCGGGTGGGCGCGGGCTTATTTATGTTGATGGCGCTCTATCAACTGGCGGCCAGTATATGGATGCGCATCCGCACGCGGCGCATCTTTTTTGTGCTTGTCGGTATGGCGAGTGGCCTCGGTTGGCTGTTTGCGGCAATCACCGGGGACTCCAGTTATTTAGACCTGAGTGCACCGTCCGTATTTCCGTTTTATAGTTTGCTGTCTAATGTGCACTTGCCGCTGACGGTGGCGGCGTTGGCTTTGCTTTCCAGCGTTGTGATTATGGTCGTCCGCCCGGATGCAACGCCGATGCCAAGCGTACAAAACGGCGGCGTATTGGTGTTTACCTTGAGTCTGATCTTGGTGTTTTTGTATCCGTTGGCGTTTTTGCCCTTCAGCATCGCCTTTGTCTTCAATACGATTTATGTGTGGTGGGATGATCGCAGCGTGAACAAAGCCCAGGCGAATTGGTTACTGTGGTTGATCGCTCCGGCTTTACCCATGCTGCTGTATTATCTATTGATGTTGCAATCTGACAGCACATTAGATGCCATCTGGCGACAAGCCGCCAGCACCGCACCACCAGACCCGCTCGTGTTGATATTGAGCTTTGGTATTCCCTTGTTTTTAGCCATCCCCGGCATTTATCGGGCGATGCGGCGCTTTGAGCGTGACGGCGATCAATTTATGTTGATCTGGCTTGTGTCGATTTTGTTGTCCGTTTATCTGCCGACGGTGGCACGCACGAGCTTTTTTGTCGGTGTGATGATCCCATTGATCTACTTTTCCACACGCGCTATCGAAGATTTTTGGTTTAAACACATCCCGCGTCGATGGTGGTTGCGCGTTGGCATCGCTTTATTGCCGATTATGTTTGCCAGTAACATCACGGTGATGCTATCGCCGCTAATTTTGATTGACAACAACAGCGATGATAATGCGATCTTATTGCAACCGGATTATCTTGAGACGTTCCGCTGGTTTGTCCCGTTGACTTCTACGGATGACCTGATCGTCTCCGCGCCGGATGTCGGCTTGTGGTTGCCGGGCTGGACAGGGGCGCGGGTGCTCTATGGCAACGCGAGTTACACGCTGGAGGCCAACAAAAAATACAGGGTATTGATGGCGTGGTATGCGATAGATGACAGGCAAGCCTGTGACATCAATTTCTTTACCCAGCGACTAGGTCGTGATTACCACGTTGATTATGTCATCTATGGGCCACGAGAAGAGCAGCTTGGGCCTGCCGTCTGTCGTGACTTGTTGCAGCCCATTATTCAAATTGGCAGTGTGCGTGTATACCGTTATCTGAATAGTGCGCTCACCGTAAATTAAAGGAGCCGAGTACGCCGATGTTATTTTCTCCTTCGCCTAAGCGGCGGCGCTTGCAATTACGCATATCCGAGCGGCGTTTGCTGC
>DAOTTT010000387.1:0-5578 GCA_034437635.1 Anaerolineae bacterium
CATACGCAAGGTGCCTTGTGCCACAGAGCGCACAATTTCTTCAATTTCCAGCGTGCTGGAAACCGACTCCATCATCTCATTAAGCTGCGCTTCTTGCTCTGCATTAGCCACACTGGACAAATACAAGCGCGTATTTTCAATGGTGGATGCCGCCTGATTAGCGAAAATCTCCAACACCTCGACCGTACCACGATCTGGTCGCAGGTTACTATGCGGACGATCCAGCACCATCAACCCTAACACGTTGCCGGACGGCCCCATCATCTGCACGACGAACATATCGCCATCGTTCCAGGAATTTTTGCCGGCGATGTTAACGGTGCGATTGCCTTCGTAGGACGTGTTGAGCGCCTTAATATCCGAGCTATACCAGTCCTTGACATTTTCTACGGGGAAGAAGTAAGACTCGCTGATGCGGTACTTAGGCTTAAGAAACGTATCTAACGCATCCAGCGAAATCGTATCATCTTTATTGCGCTCAAAGGTATCCAAAGGCATCCCGGCTTGCGCGACACGATGCAGTGTGTTCGTTTCCTCTTCCAAGAAGAGCATAACCACCGTATCAAAGCCCACACTCTGCTGCACGCTGTAAGCAATCGCTTCAAGGATGCTCACCGGGTCAGCGTTCGTCTGGAACATATGCCCTAGCTCAAAGATACGATTCAACTGATCCACACGTTGGCGCAGGCGTTCGCTGCGGTCGATCTGGTCTTTGTAGCGTTGGGCGTTGCCATACCCCAGCGAGCCTTTAACCGCCATCGACATCATAAAGGCCGATGCGCGATCATCAAATCGACCAGGTTCATCTGCGAACAGATGCAGCACGCCGACGACATCATCTTGATATAACATCGGAACCGCCAGCGCCGACCGCGCCTTACTCGGCACAGGCTCTAGTGCTGTGAATTCATAATCTGTGATGATAACGGGTTCTGTCTTGCGCTTAACGGCATCAACTTCCACTTGTGCGATACCCGTCACGCCATCGCTATACCCAATGCGCCGTTCAACCAGCGGCGTATTGTCATCCGGCCAAATACTACCATCATGCAACAGGATAATGGTGCAATCCGTCGCCCCGGTCGCCCGGATCGACTCCTCGCGGATGACTTCCAGCACGCGGTCAAGGTCGAGCGTTTCCGTCAGCGCGTTACTGACGATACCAATCGCGTCGAGTTCTTCGATGCGGCGCTGTAGGTTTTCACCGGTCGCTTCGTAGAGTAACAAGCGATCCAACGCGGAGGCAATCTGCGCGGCGACAACCTGCACAACATCTAAGTCCGCTGTGCTAAAGCTCCCATTCGTCCGGTTAGAAATACACAGTTCGCCAAGTGTGCGATCGCCAAAGATCAGCGGCACCAAGACGCTATTGTTGAGGTTCATCTGCTCGGCAATGGACTGATAACCGGTTAAGCGTTCGGCATCAATATCCATATCGTTAATAATCAGCGGCTTTTGGGAGACAGCGACGCTATACTCAAAGCCGGGGCTATAAATATCTTGGTGGATCGGCTCTGCAAGGTCGGCACCATAGACCCAACGCGGATACGTCACCAGGCTGCCGCGATTTTGGTCTAGCACGTTGACGAAAACAACTTCTACTTGCATCAACTCGGCAATCTCGGACAACACCGGCACCAGCGACTCTTGCGAGGTTAGCACGTTACCCGCCAATTCCGCGATACGGCGGAGGCTCTGCGCTTGGTCGGCGCTGCGTTGCGCTTCTTGGAAGAGACGCGCATTTTCAATGATGGCGGCGGCTTGTGTGGCGAAGATCATCAGCAAACGCGCATCGCTATCGCTAAAGTCGTCGCCGCCGATCTTATCCGAGACTTGCACCACACCCAGGCGGCGACCGCTGGCTTGCATCACGGCGATCATTGTCTTGTTTACGCCAATTTTAGTCGCGAGTTCGTCCAGGCCAGTTTCAAAGACCAGCGTATCCGCTTGCACGCGGTTACTGTACCAGTAACGCTCATCTTCCCACAGTTCGCGCATGACGCTGTTGGGCGGCAGCGGTATTTGATAATCTTCGATGAGCTTATCATCCACACCATAAAACGGCGGTTGACTGCGCAAGACCTCCGCGATGGGATCATAAATCATGATCCCCACCTTCTCAATGTTCATCAGGCGGGCGATACGCTCTGTAATTTCGCCGTAAAATTCTGTCTCGTGGCTCAACGCGCCAATGGCGTTGGTAATTTCCTGCAAGCCGACAAGTTCGGTATCCATGCGCTTTTCGCGCTCATAGAGGCGCACATTCTCGATGACGATCGCCGCTTGTGAGGCTAGCACGGTCAAGTTTTGGATGTCGCGGGCGATGTTAAAGCCGCCTTCGCTGCGTTTGTTGCTCACGGCCATCACGCCGATGCGCTCATCACCCAATTGGAGCGGCATCCACGCCGTGTTGATAATCCCGGCAAGGCTGGCGACAGGTTGTAACCCTAAAGAGTCAACCAGCGGTTCATCGGTGACATCGTTGGAGATCCAATAATTTTGGTTTGTCCAAATTTCGTATTGTGTGCTGTTCTGATCCAACGGGATGAATACGTTGCGCACCAAGGCTTCCGGTAAGCCGTAAACGGGCAACTGAATGACCAAACCCTCCCGCTCTTCATCGTAGAGCAAAATCCCGCACATATCCGCTTCGATCAGCTCCGCCACACGCTGATTAAGAGCGTTGTAAACCTCATCCGTGCTGACTTCTTCGCTCTTGCGCACACTGACCGACCGCTGCAAACTGGCAATATCGCTAATCCGCTTAGCCTGCTGTGCATAAACATCCGCATTATAAATCGACACAGCGATAGGCTTGGCGACAGCCTGTAACAGCGCCATATCCGCATCGGTAAAGTTGCCTGCACTTTTATGCGCTAACTCCAGCGTGCCGATAAATTCCGTTTCGAGTTCAATAGGCACGCCGACAAAGCTGTTATAGGGGTTATCCACCAGCTTGGGCAAAATGCCCGTCGTCTGTGAGCGTTCCGAGATCAGGATTGGCTCACGATTTTGGGCGATCCACCCGGTGATGCCTTCGCCTAGTTCATAACGACCGCCTGTTTCTGCAAGGGCGATCAGATACATCGTATCGCCAAACCACCCCCGCTGATACAAGACCTCATCTCTGGCATCCCACAGGCTGATTTCGCCGGCTTCAAAGGTCATAAATTGGCTTAGGATGGTCAGGACTGTCTGTAGGGTTTGCTCAACACCGAGCGTCACATTGATGGTATCGCCGATGCGATTGACGATGGTCATCGCGTCATTGATATTGAGGACAGATGCGCTGCTGGCATGTGCTTTGAGTTCACGAATGACAACGACGGTGCGGGGTTCATTTTCGCTTGGGATGCGATGTGAGGATGCTTCTACCCACTTTTCCCCTAATTGAAAGGACGACTGCCCTTCCCCCACGAAAAGCCGCAGGAAACTATCCGTCGGCTTCGCTTGTGTAGCGATGTGTTCTAGGTTAGGTTGTCCACCGTTAATATTCAAAATTTGACGCGCTGGCGGGTTGACGTACAAGAGCCGCCCGTGTTCGCGGGCGACAATCACTGCGTCATCACTGGACGCAGTTGGGATGTCCTTTAGCTCGAACTCGCGCGTCGAAATATTGTCGGATTTACCCTGATATTGACGCGACCAGAAATAAATCCACGCGATAACAACCGCACCACCCAGAAACAATACAAATGCCAGGTTCATACCAAACCTCAATCAATCAATCGTTCAAGATAGACCGCTGACATCTGGGCGATGGCAAGACCATTACCAGGATGTCGGTATCGGCGACCCAATGTCACCGCTCCGGTCGCCCTCACCCCGACGACGGTCTTCTGCGGCCAATTCTGTAATCTCACGTATATCAGAGAATTGATGCGTCTTCGTGGATACCGAGCCGATGGACAGCGACATCAGATCAACCTGCTGCTCACCATTATTGCGGTCTTCCGGCACGAGGATATACCCACGCTCACGATCAATAAATGAATAGTGCTGTTTTACGCCTTCGTCAAACCGCTCATCCAACCGAGTCTGCAACTTTTTAATGTCGTTGGAATGGGTGATGATAATGAAGTTATCACTCCCTGGGTGGCCGATGAAGTCGTCCGACGTGCCGGTTTCATCCACAATCTCGCTGAGCAAGATCGCCATAAAACGAATGACTTCATCCCCGGCAACAAATCCATAAACCTCACGAAATTGCTCGAAGGTGTTGATCTTGATATCAATATACGTCCAGGGTTCATCGACACGCATCAGGTTACGCAACTGCTCTTCGATCAGCGTACCCGTCGGCAAGTTCGACTTCGGATCAATGTTGACGATCCGCTTGGCGGCGGTAATGGCGTTTTGCACGCGCAACTTTAATTCTTCAATGTCAAACGGCTTGGTCACATAATCATCTGCGCCAAGTTCCAGCCCAACAATCTTATCACTGCGCTCATCCTTCTGTGTCAAGAAGATAATCGGCACATGCTTGGTACGTGTCGTCGTACGCAATTCGCGGCAGACATCATAGCCGTTCATATCCGGCAACATAATGTCAAGCATAATCAGATCAGGCAATTGCTTGCGCGTCATGGAGAGCGCATCCCCACCGCGCGGCGCTACCTGAACTTCGTATCCTTGCCCGCTAAAGTAGATGCGTAGCATGTTCGATATGTCGAAGTCGTCTTCGACAATGAGAATCCTACCTTTACTCATAATTGCCCCTCATCAGTTTGGGACCGATAGAAGAAACGATACACAAATAAATATACACTAAATGCACCAAACCTGCACAAAATGATTCTGCTTGTTAGAAATTGCTAACACACCCTGCCGCCTATTTAGAAAGAAGGCGACCACATTTTGCGGTTCGTCTGGGCACGTTCGCGCACATTTTGGATGTCCGCATCGGTCACAGGCTTTTCAAAACTACGGAAACCGGACAGGCGAAAACCATGTTTCGCCGCAATTGCGCCGATCTCCCGCGCACGTTCAACACTGATTTCTTTCCCTAGTGTATAGTCTTCGTAGCGATTTTCCAGCGCGAGTGCCATCGTCTCCGCCATACAAGCGAAGGATTTACCCGGCGGGAAGCCAAAATCAAAGTTGAAATTAACCGGCCCTGGCACTTCGACCATACCGCCTTCAAGGACTAGCACGTCGTCGCGTTGCTCCGCGACTTGGCGCGACACATCACGCGGGCGGGCGACATCGCACACGACAGCACCCGGTTTAAGGTACTCCGGCTTGATGATCGCATCTACTGCGCTCGTCACCGTGAGGATCAAATCTGCTTCGTAGATGACGCTTACATCAGTGCTGACCTGTACTTCCGCATGGCGGCCATCACAACGATCGCGCAGATATTCTAAAGCATGGATGCGCCGCCCAATGAGTTGGAGCTTACCCACATCATCCGCGAGCAACTCGGCGCAGGTCTTGCCTATTGCGCCTGTCGCACCGACGACGGCGACCACCGCCGATTTTGTATCAATACCCATTTTCTCCGCTGCGGATAAGACCGCTTCTACAGCAATCACCACTGTGTAGCTGTCACCCGTCGTCACCGGGATGTCGAGTTGCT
>DAOTTT010000388.1:0-6749 GCA_034437635.1 Anaerolineae bacterium
CCTTGCGGCGATCCCCAAAGCCCGGCGCTTTAATCGCCAACACATTAAGCATACCACGCAGCTTATTGAGCACCATCGTTGCCAGGGCTTCGCCGTCCACGTCTTCCGCGATGATAACGAAGTCGCGCTTGCCGGTCTGCATCAGTTTTTCCAGCAGCGGGATGATGTCTTGAGCGGCGCTGATCTTCTTGTCGTAGATCAAGATGTAGGGTTCTTCAACGACGGCTTCCATCGCTTCGCTGTTGGTGACGAAGTACGGGCTGATGTAGCCGCGATCAAACTGCATACCTTCAACATAGTCTGTTTCAAATTCCAGACCACGACTTTCTTCAACGGTCACAACGCCGTCTTTACCAACTTTGTCCATCACATCTGCGATGAGGTTGCCGATTTCGTCGTCCTGAGCAGAAACGCTCGCAACTTGGGCGATTGCGTCGCGGGTTTCGATCGGGGTGGCTTGCTCCAGGATGAACTCTGCGACTTGTTCCGCAGCGGCTAAAATACCCTTCTTCAGCAGCATCGGGTTCGCACCAGCGGCGACGTTCTTCAGCCCTTCGCGGACAATGGCTTGCGCCAGAACGGTCGCGGTGGTGGTGCCGTCACCGGCGATGTCGTTGGTCTTGGTGGCGGCTTCCTTCAGCAGTTGAGCGCCCATGTTTTCATACGGGTCTTCAAGCTCAATTTCCTTCGCCACCGTCACGCCGTCATGGGTGACAGTCGGTGCGCCGAACTTCTTATCCAGCGCGACGTTGCGCCCCTTAGGGCCGAGTGTTGTGCTGACCGCGTTGGCGACAGCGTCCACACCGCTTTGCAGGCGGCGGCGGGCTTCTTCTCTAAATACCAGTTGCTTTGGCATAATGTAATCAATCCTCCTTGCAAGTGCTTATTCGGGAAATTATTCCTCAACGATACCGAGGATGTCGGTTTCCTTCATGATGAGCAGCTTTTTGCCGTCCAGCTTGATTTCTGTACCGGCATACTTGGCGAACAGCACCTTGTCGCCCTTCTTAACGTCCATCGGGATGCGGTCGCCGTCGTCGTCGCGGCGGCCTTCGCCAGCAGCCAGGACTTCGCCTTGTTGCGGCTTTTCCTTGGCCGTCTCCGGCAGCAGCAGACCACCAGCGATGGTCTCTTCGCGTTCAATCGGTTCCACGATCAGACGATCGCCCAGGGGTTTAATGTTAATTGCCATTGTCTCAAATCCTCCTAATTCAGTAAGACCGATGTTGAAGGTGATTTATCGGTATTAGATTATTTTTAGCACTCTCGTTACATGAGTGCTAATTCTATGCGAGAGAATAGCATAAAGCAGCTTTAGAATCAATATTGACGCGCATTTCTAGCATAGTTCTTATAGAACTGCTAATCCTGCTCGGTCTCTGTTTTTTCCGGGTTTTCTGGATGCCGCTTGTAATAAGGGGCGACGTACTCGCGCATATAATCCGGGTCTACATAGATCGCGCCCGTCAAATACATCACGCTGATCCACATCCCACGCGCAAACGGATAAAAGAGGACGGTAAACACCAATAGATACGGGATCCACAACATCAACTGATGGATAATCGGTATATCCGAGATATTATGCAGCAGCATAAAGCCCATCAACGCGCTCAATTCTGCAAGCGCCACGTTGATATACACCCCGCCGATCGCGTCCCCAGAATGCCGAGAAAATCGCACATCACAGTAAGGGCATGTCTCGTGCATTTTAAAGTAAGATGCGAACAAACGCCCCTGTTCGCACTCCGGGCAACGCCGCCGCAAGCCGAGCCAAAATTTATGTAAGATGTAAGACAATTTACGGCTTTGCATGGGTTATCTCTGATGATTGGTTTCTATACAGTTTAGTATACCGCTAAGCCAAGTGATTGTCTTTATCCACGTTAAATATACAGCGTAAATTTTCAACCTTTTACTCATAAGAAGCCTTGACATGACGAAACTAAACGCTGTATATTTAATTTAACACTGTTTAGTTTTGAAGGAATAGCCAGATGGCAGCACGACCCCGCAAAGCCCACGCACGCGAAGACATGGCAGACGACATTAAGCAGGTCGCCCGACAGCAGATGCAACAAAACGGCACCGCCGGGATCAGTTTACGCGGCATTGCCCGTGTGCTCGATGTAACAGCACCCGCCATCTATAACTACTTTCCATCATTGGACGATCTCATCACGGCGCTGCTTGTTGATGCGTTCAACGCCTTTGCCGATGCCATCCAAGCAGCGGCCACCGCCCATACCCACAGCACAGACCAACTGCGGGCGGCGTTGCTAGCTTATCGTCAATGGGCGGTGAGCAACGTCACCGCGTTTGAACTCATCTACGGTAATCCTATCCCCGGCTACAATGCCCCCAGCGCGATCACCGTACCTTTAGCTACACGCCCTTTGTATCTGTTCGGCGAAATCATCGCAGAAGGCCAACAAACTGGGATTTTTACGCTATCCATCCACAACACCGCCCCACCGTCAAGCGTCCACGAACACCTAACGCACATGATCGCTAAAAACGCTATACCAGCAGACGCTAGCGTCGTTTATGCAGTCATAGCCTATTGGACGCGGGTGCATGGCATGGTCATGCTGGAAATTTTTAATCACACGCCGCCGAGTGTGGGCGATGCCGTTGCCTTTTACGCGCACGAAGTCGAGCGTATTTTGCAAGAACTACACAAGAGCCAGTCACAAACGAGGAAAATCACATGAAACACGTCATCTTTGGTATTGGTCCCGTAGGACGCGCTGTGATGCGCGAACTCTGTCACCGGGGCGAGACATCAATCCGCATGGTCAACCGCAGTGGTAAGGCCACCGTCCCCGCCGGGGTGGAAGTCGTCAAAGCGGATGCTTACGACCCCGCCCAAGTCCAGCAAGTGACGCAAGGCGCAAGCGTCGTCTACCAATGTGCGCAACCGGGTTACACAGAATGGCCGACAAAATTCCCGCCATTGCAAACCAGCATCATTGACGGCGTGGCCGCCAGTGGTGCTAAACTCATCGTCACGGAAAATTTATATATGTACGGCGCAGTCGATGGCCCCATGCACGAAGGGCTACCCTACACCGCCAAGACTCGCAAAGGCGCAGTACGCGCACAAATGGCGGAGCAACTCCTTAAAGCACATCAGCAAGGCAAGGTGCGCGTAGCCATGCTGCGCGGCTCGGACTTTTACGGGCCACATGTGCTAGGTTCCGCACTAGGGGAGCGCGTTTTCTTCCCGATGTTAGCAGGCAAAGCGGCATCGCTCATCGGGGATATTGACCAACCCCATAGCTATACGTTTATTGACGATTTTGGGAAAGCGTTAGTAATCGCCGGGGAAAATGACGCGGCGTTAGGGCGAGCATGGCATGTGCCGAACGCCGAGCCGACCATCACCACCCGTCAGCTTTTAGATCGCGCCTTTGCCAAATTGGGCAAAGAACCGCAATACAGCAGCCTGAAGAAGTTCATGTTGCGCGGCATCGGGTTGTTTATGCCCGATGTGCGCGAGCTTATTGAGATGTACTACGAGTTCGACCGTCCGTTTGTCGTGGATAGCAGCGCCTTTGAGAAAGCGTTTAACATGACACCCACCCCCATCGACGCTGCGTTAGATCAAACGCTGGCTTGGTTTAAAGAAGCGGCAAAGTCGCATTAAGTCGGCTGCCCGATGAACTCCGCCACAGTCGTCAGTAAATCCTGGCGACTGATAGGCTTGGGCAAATAGCCATCACACCCCGCCTGGAGCGCCTTCTCGCGGTCGCCGACCATTGCATTCGCCGTCAACGCAATAATCGGTATCGCGGCAGTATCAGCCTCCGCTTTTAAGCGAGAGGTCGCCTCTAGGCCGTCAATATCAGGCAAGTTGATGTCCATCAAAATCAGATCAGGGTGTTCACCACGCGCAACATCCAAACCTGTCAAGCCGTCTTCGGCTTCTAGCACAGTATAACCGGCGTGCTTTAGAATCTTGCGCACTAACCGCATATTTTGTGGATTATCTTCAACATATAGCACTTTGCTCACAGTAATACCCTCTAGGTTAAGGATGCTCTGCTCTTAGTATAATTCAGATTGAATGAGAAAAGAATAAAAATACTAAGAAATTTCACCTTCGCCTACAGGTTCTTGTGAGGTGGTGATGCTCGTCCACTCCGGGCGATCCCCGCGCAGGTGGCCGTAGATGGGGTGTTCGTTGCGCAGCGTATCGACAAAGGTCAACAGATCCGACACGGGCATAAACATAAAGCCCTTTTTGTTGGCTTCGTCGAAGATCGGCTGCGGGTACTCGCTATCCGGCGCATAGAAGATAACATCCATCGAGAACTCATCCCCGGAGCAGCGCACCATCCCGCGCATTTTCACGGTCACATCGCCAAAGGTGCGTTCTTCCTGCTGCCGCCAGATAATCATATAATTTTTTACTTCAAAGACTTGGGCGCTCATAATTTGCTTGTCCTTTTATGCAATCAGTAACGCCCTAATCATACGCTATTTTGGCTTTAGCTACTACTCCGCCTTGTCGTCGTCTTTGGCGCTGTTTTCCACGTCGATCATCACACGGTTGACATCACCCTCTACAATGTCTCCCTCGCTGACCTCGCGCACCACTTCCACCTTGACCTTAGCCAAGGCCGCCACCCCAGCGGAAACCAGCATCAACGGCAATGCGCCAAACAGCGTCAGCGTGCCCATCACCGCACCGCCGACGGATAAGGGCGTATCCACCAGCACCTTACCCTCTGGCGTTTTGACGATCACCCGGCGCACGTTGCCCTCGCGGACGAGTTCTTTAATGCGAGCGACCACTTTATCCCCAGCGACTTCCAGGCGTTGCACAATCTCATGCACAGGATCCGGTTGAATCTCGTGTTCGTAAGGGTCTTGTTTGTTGGAATTATCTTGTGTCATAGCAATTATCCTTTCGTCCGGTTGCTTATCTTATACTCTAGTACGTACAATAGAAGCAAATTGTTGCAATAATCCCGGAGGGTCTCATGCACAAATGGCTACGGGCGATCATCGCCCTCGGCGCGATCTTCACCTTATTGACGGTCGCCACACCGGATACAACCGAAGCACAGGGTACGTTCGGCACGAACTGGTCAGCCAGCTTTTACGCCAATACCACTTTTAGCGGTACACCCGTCGTTCGCAATTACCCCAATGGCTTGAACTTCAGTTGGGCTGCCGAGCCAAGAGAGGCCGACGGTGCGACACCCGTTACTGGCATCCCGGCGGATAACTTCAGTGTACGCTTCCAGTCTTCACAAAACTTTACCCAAGCCGGCAACTATACATTTAGCGGCGACATTGACGATCAAATCGTAGTGCGCATTGATGGCATACAAGTTTTTACACAGAGCGTACCGGCACCCTTTAGCTTTACGTACAATGTCGCCGCCGGGTTACGTACCATTGAAATAGAAATGGTCGAGTTAACTTCAACGGCGGTTATCCGTTTTCAGTGGCAGTTAACAACAGGCTCCCCCGGTGTACCGACCGCGCCGCCGTTCGGCACGCCCCCGTTCGCCTTCACAGCGACTCCCTCACTACCCACTGGCCCCATTGGGCAAGTCGTCAACGTGCGCGGCCTCTCTCTGCGCACTGGGCCTTATCTCGGCGCTTCGTTTATCGGTGTGCTGCGTCCCGGCATCGGCTACCCGGTACTCGCCCAAAACGCGGATGAAGGCGGCGGCTTTACATGGTACAAGATCATCAACGGCGAACAAGTCGGTTGGACATCTGGCCGCTACTTCTTGGTCGCCAATGGCACCCCACCGACGGAGGCCACCGTATTTGATCAACTCGGGGACCCACCAAGTACCGGCGTTATCGCGGAGCCAAACGCCTTTATGAACTTCCGCAGGCGACCGAGCCAACGTAGCGCCACCATCAATGACATTCAAATTCCCTGGGGCGGGCAGGTCGAAGTCCTTGGGCGCACCATCCAGGGCGGGCGCAACTTCTGGTTTTTAGTCCGTTACGAAGGTCAAGTTGGTTGGGCGTATGCACCATACTTCCGCGTGCGCCGGGGCAACATCAACGCGGTGCCCATCTACTAATGGATGTGGCCGCCGCCGGGGTGATTCTGTTCACAGCAGAATCACCTCATCAGTTTTTGCTCATGCGTCATACAAATCGCTGGGATTTGCCCAAAGGCCACCTTGACCCCGGCGAAGACCTCATCACCTGTGCACTGCGCGAAATGCAAGAAGAAACAGGCATCGACCCGGCACACGTCCGCGTTGACTCTGATTTTCAGTTTGCGATTCAGTATGACGTGACCTATCGTGAAACGGGCGATCAAATCTTCCATAAAACGGTGACGATCTTTTTAGCGTGGGTGGATCATGCCATGCCCATCGCCCCAATCGAACACGAGGGCTATCAGTGGTTTGATTGGCAGCCCCCGCATCAATTTGATAACCCGACGATTGACCCCTTATTAGCGCAGGTGGCTTTGTGGTTGCCTAATCGGTGATATTTGGGGTGAGGGCAGAGTTAAATTCTTCATTTCCACCAAAAGCGTTAGAACCAGTAAAACACAATGCGCGTCTTGATTGTAAAGGGGTGTGGCTACTTTGCGTTTTGAACTCATGCGGCGACACCGAACAAGCGTTCTTTCGGAATGACACTTAGGAACGATAATCTAATCAATACCCTCGCCAATTAGGTGGCTAACTTAGCTGCATCGGGTGGTCGAATGGCGCTGAATCGGGTTAATCGCTGCCAGATGCGTGAAATTAATGGTGGAT
>DAOTTT010000389.1:0-8269 GCA_034437635.1 Anaerolineae bacterium
GTTATTGGTGGTGGTTTAGCCGGCACAGAAGCCGCATGGCAATTAGCAGAACGTGGGATCGCTGTTGATCTGTATGAAATGCGGCCTAGGCGGACAACAGGCGCGCATGTCTCTAACAATCTTGGAGAGCTTGTATGTAGTAATTCTCTGGGATCCAAGCTAAGGGATCGTGCGACAGGCTTACTCCAAAATGAATTACGCATGCTCAACTCAAAGTTGCTAGCCTGTGCCGATCTTGCAGCGGTGCCCGCTGGCGGTGCGCTCGCCGTTGATCGCGTTGTCTTTGCAGAAACCGTAACAGCGGCCATGGAGTCACACGATAACATCAATGTCATTCGCCAAGAAGTTACAGAGATCCCCGTTACACCGACCATTATCGCCACAGGGCCTTTGACAGCCCCTGAACTGGCTAAAGCGATTGCGAGAATGACTGGTCAAGACTATTTGTATTTCTATGATGCAATTTCGCCTATCGTGACGCTGAACAGCATTGATATGACCGTCGCTTTCCGTGCGAGCCGTTATGAACGTGGAGATACAGAAGATGGGGATTACATCAACTGCCCCATGACGGAAGAAGAATATAATCGTTTCTTGGCTGGATTGCGTCAAGCTGAAACAATCAGCCTGAGGGACTTCGAGCGTGATGATCCGAACTTTTTTGAGGGCTGTGTGCCTATCGAGCAATTAGCCCAACGTGGTGATGACACATTGGTTTACGGGCCTATGCGCCCGGTGGGTCTTATCGACCCGCGTACAGGTGAGCGCCCGCATGCTGTTGTACAGTTGCGCCAAGATAACATTGCCGGCAGTTTATACAATTTAGTTGGGTTCCAGACAAACATGCGCTGGGGTGTGCAAGAAGACGTTCTGCGCCTGATACCGGGATTAGAGAATGCGGAGTTTATCCGCATGGGACAGATGCATCGTAACACGTTTATCAACGCCCCTGTTCTTCTGGAACCCACAATGCAATTCCGGCAACGTCAAGATCTTTACTTTGGTGGACAAATTACAGGTGTAGAAGGCTATGTTGGCAATGTAGCCACAGGGCTAGTCGCGGCGATCAACCTTGCACAACATTTAAGCGGTGGAATATCTTGGGTGCCGCCAAAGACAACGATGCTTGGCGCACTCTGTTATTACATTGCCCATGCCGAGGCCAAGCATTTCCAACCGATGAAAGCCAATTTTGGCATACTTCCAGAGTTAGAGAAACGCATCAAAAATAAACGAGACCGCTATAGTGCGTATGCAGACCGTGCTCTTGCTGATCTGCGCCATTCTCTTGAAGATCTCACTGTGATGAAAGTTGTCTCAGATCAATAAAATCGTTAGAATCACAGTCTATACAATGGCTGTGATTCCTATCAAAAAGAGAGTTATTATGCCCAAAACATCACAAAGATTACAAAATTTACCCCCTTATATATTCTCTGTTATTGGAGATACAATTCGCACAATGCAATCCCAAGGGATTGATGTTCTACGACTAGACATTGGTAATCCTGATCTGCCACCACCTCCAAATGTCATTAAGGCAGGCCAAGAATCTATGCAAAGCACTAAAAATCATGGATATACAGGGTATCGCGGACTAGCGCAATTCAGGGAGGCGATGAGTGATTACTACAGCCAGCGTTTCAACGTTACGTTAGATCCTACAGCCAACGTATTACCCGTAATTGGCAGTAAAGAAGGAATTGTCAATCTGTCGTTAGCATATTTAAGCCCCGGTGATATGGCTCTAGTTCCTGATATTGGTTATCCCTCTTATGCTATGGGGGCGACACTTGCCAGCGGTGAAGTCTTTTTCGTGTCGTTATCACCAGAAAACAATTTTCACCCTGATATTGACTCTATCCCCGCAGACATCGCAGTGCGAGCGAAATTGTTCTGGGTCAATTACCCCAATAATCCGACGGGCGCTGTTGCAGATGTTGCTTTATACGAAAAACTCATTGCCTTCTGTCGACAACATGATATTTTGCTTGTGTCCGATAACCCCTATATGGATGTCACATTTAATGGACACATTGCACCCAGCGCATTACAAGCCGCAGGCGATAATTTGACTAATGTCCTTGAATTCTATTCTTTCTCGAAAAGCTACAATATGGCTGGTTGGCGGCTAGGTGCCGCTCTTGGTGATCCCACGGCAATCAAAGATCTACTAGGGATCAAAAGCAATGTGGACAGCGGCCACTTTAAACCTATTTATGAAGCCGGCATTGAGGCACTAAACACTCCTAAAATTTGGCTAGATGAGCGTAACGGCACATATGAAGCACGCCGCAACCTTATACTAAATGCATTGCCTGAGATTGGCCTGGAAGCAGATAAAACATTCGGATCACTGTATGTATGGGCGAAGATCCAAAATGGCATGTCTTCCACAGAGTACACAGAGAAAGCCCGCAGCGAAGCGCATGTTTCTCTGGCGCCGGGTGATGCTTACGGCCCAGGTGGTGCCGGCTATGTGCGTATTAGCATTGGCATACCTACAGAAAACATTACGATCGCCCTGGTTAAATTAAAAAAATGGTATAAGTCACTGTGAAAAAAATCGGAGAATATTACGTATCGCAACAACCCAGGGAGCGTGCATTTCTAGTTGGCATCCATTTACGTGGGAGCAGGCCTTTGCTACCCGTAGAACAATCATTAGATGAACTCGCTTTGCTGGCAGATACAGCAGGAATGGATGTGCTAGGATCGACGTATCAGAGTGTTAACCAGATTGACCCAGCAACATTTATTGGTTCAGGCAAAGTCAGTGAGATCATCGAGCAAGTCAGCAGCTTAGACGCAAAGGTGGTGATCTTTGATGACGAACTATCACCAAGGCATCAACGTGAGCTTGAAAAGCGTTTCGGAGAAGACATCAAAATTCTGGATCGTTCAGCTTTGATCCTCGATATATTCGCTCAACATGCCCAAACACGCGAAGGCTCGTTGCAAGTTGAGCTAGCACAGTATGAGTATCGTCTACCGCGGCTTACACGCCAATGGACGCACTTAGCAAGGCAGGCTGGCGGTGGTGGTTCTCGTAGTGGTAACGCTGGTGTTGGATTACGTGGACCAGGCGAAACACAGCTAGAAGTCGATCGCCGGGAAATCGGACGCAAGATTAGCAAGTTAAAAGAAGATCTGGAGCAGGTGCGCCAACATAGAAGCCGACAAAGGGCACAACGCAGCAAAGATGGTGTGCCAGTTATCTCACTCGTGGGCTATACCAATGCTGGCAAATCAACACTGCTCCATACATTAACAGGTGCACAGGTTTACACAGCAGATCAATTATTTGCGACATTAGACCCCACCACCCGTCAAATCGTTTTGCCGAGCAATCGTCAAGCAGTTATTACGGATACAGTCGGTTTTATCCAAAAGCTCCCCACAACACTCGTCGCAGCCTTTAGAGCAACGCTCGAAGGCATTATTGAGGCTGACCTAATTTTGCACGTCATTGACGCATCGCATACCGACGCTGCACAACACATTGAAGCGGTTGAAGACACCTTAGCTCAGCTTGAAGTGCCGCCTGTGCCACGCATTTTGGTGTACAATAAAATTGACAATTTGCAAAACCCTGAGCAGGCAAACGCACTTAGCATTGACACCTCAGAATACGACCAGTCGATTATGGTTTCTGCCAAAAAGAAGATCAATATTGAACAGCTTTTGGCAGCAATCGAACAATCACTTAACCGTGATAACGTAATAACATGGCTAAAAATACCGCTTGATCGTGGGGATATCGTAGCAGAATTATTTGATACAGCGACAGTCGAAGAGCAAGACTATCGCGAAGATGGCATTTATATCAAAGCACAATTGTCTGAAGATATCTACAACCGGCTAAAAACATATGAGATAGAGAATTAACATGCTTAAAAAAATCGATAAATCCAAGTTTTTAAACAATCTACTACAGACAGTGTCCAATACAGTTGCAGCACAACGTGGCTTGCCTGTGGTCATTGGCATTGGTTTGATCATACTCAGCCTGATTATCCAGAGTATCAACGTTTTCACGGAGACAAACTTCTTAGAGTTGGTGGGTGTTCTAGTGCATCATCTAGGGCTTCTGACTGCATTGATTGGATTAGTAATGTCCAATGCACTAGGGGATTAAAGTTAGAAACCCTAGATGATGTAAATGATTTAGCCAGAAGACATACTTTCAGAACCATCCAAGTCAACCCAGTAGATCTCTGGACGGTAAATGGTATGCACAAACAATCGCAAGTCAGGATTAATTGTCAGACCGGCTAATGGTGCAGCAAGTTCAGTAAAGAGTACAACTTCAACCTGATCGTTGCTGCAACCACCATCTTCTATGCATTGTGTAGGGTCTACTCGTCCAACTACCCCACGAGTGCCAAGTGCATAGGTGAAGTACAACATATTATCAGGTGCAAGAACAACGTTAGTGACGTTTTGCAACCCACTGACAAGTGTCTCTGTATCTGGACTATCTCCGTCAAGAAGATCATCAAGATTTACCCATTCGATGGATCGTCTAGCACTAGCATTGTTACCAAAGTAAACGTGTTTGTCATCTAATGCTAATCCAGTTGGAGAGCGAAGACCTTCTAGGAGAATCTC
Source organism: Anaerolineae bacterium (assembly GCA_034437635.1). Taxonomy (GTDB): domain Bacteria; phylum Chloroflexota; class Anaerolineae; order Aggregatilineales; family Phototrophicaceae; genus J038. The sequence goes on from DAOTTT010000389.1 coordinate 4,612, forward strand.
TTTATCACCTTCTCGACTAACACGAGTAATGGTACCATCAATTAGAGTTGTAACTAAAAAGTGTTCCTCATCTAAGTAAGCAATACCCCATGGGCCTTCAAGCTCAGTTGCAATTGTTTGAGGAGAACTACCACCTGTCACACGGACAACAGCATTGATGTCTTAGTCAGGCATCCACAGGTCACGTACACCTTCCCCGGTGACATAAATGGTATGAGCGTTACCTAGGCCAAAGCTATAGGTAATAGTGTCTCCACTCTCTGATTGAATCTCGTAGATCGTACTATCTCCAGTACAAGCAGTGTAAAGAAAGCCATCATAATAAGTAATGCCATTAGGACGTTGGACATTACCCGTTAGAACATTTAAATCAGGTTGTGTAAATGGTTCAAAGTTTGACTCTTCATTTACGTCTGTTTCTGTTGTGGGTTCTTCTGTAAGTTCTACATCTGGTGTTTTGGTTGGTGCTGGTGTTGGGCTAACCTCATCATCACTACTAAAAACGGTAGAAACGACAACAAATAACGAAATCACAATAAAATACTTCAAAATCCGCATTTAGTTTTTCCTTTTATGACTATGCGAATAAACAGGTAAAAACACACTGAACGTGGTTCCCATCCCAGGCAGACTATCAATTTTGATCTCACCATCATGAGCATCAACAATCGTCTTGACAATGCTTAAACCCAAGCCTGTACCTGTAATATGACTGACTGCTTCTTGATTACCTCTAAAAAAGCGTTCAAAAACACGATCTTGTATCTCTTTAGGGATACCTACGCCAGCATCTTTAACTGAATATACTATGTTACCATCAATTTGACGCACATCAACGGATACTAAGCCTACTTCAAGTGAAAATTTCACCGCATTTTCAATCAAATTAACGAGCATACGCTCAAGTTGTTTAGCGTTACCCATAAACTCGGGCAAACCTGGCTCTATATTAACGGCAATCTCCACACCATGATCGTCAATATAATGTGCTAATTCTTTTATAGCTGCCTGTATAATGTCGCTAGGTACGATATATTCGTCGCGTGTAACCAACATAGCAACTTGCTCAATGTCTAAAATACCTCTTATGATGCGATTCATCCGTTCAAGCTGTTGCTCAATCACATCAACAGTATGAAGCCCATCTGTATCTGTATCTTCTTTTGGCATTTCATCTCGCAAAAGATCAATATAAGTCAGTGCACCCATCAGTGGATTTTTGAGATCATGGCTTGCCATACGTACCATTTCGCTTTTTAAGCGATCTAGCTCTTTAAGTTCTGTAATATCATTAAGCACAGCAACCCAACCAATTATTTCTTCGTCGCCTAACGCTGCAATATGACACATAAAAACCTTATCTCGGTACGATATTTCCTGTGTATATCGACGATCTTTCAGCATTTGCTTGATAATTGACAATCGATCATCAGGCACCAAGTTAACAGGCAAAGTCGATACAATATCATCACCCTGGCCAATGTCAAACAAGCTCATCGCAGCAAGATTAGCGAAAATCACAAGAAAATTGCGGTCAACAGCAATGACTGGATTATCAGTCCCAGATAATACCGCCTCGAGTTGATTTCGTGCTGTTTGAACCTCTTCAACTAGTTGTATTTGCTCTTTAAATAAACGACTATGCGAAATAGCGACCGCCGCCTGGGCACCTAGCATCTCCAAAAGTCGAACATCATCACGATCTAGCATCACACTCTGACGACCAGCAATAACGACAAGAACACCAATCACCTGTTCAGCATAGATTAACGGAATACCAATTAACGAACCAAAAGTCTGTCGCGCCAATAATATCTCATCAGCACCATGCCAGTCACGATTATAATTCTCAATATAAATTGGCTTTTCTGTAGCAAAAACATAACCACTGACACCTTCGCCAGATTGGATTTTTAAACCAACAATCTGTTCTGGTAAATTATGCACAGTCTCTAAAATCAATTGTTTATTGTCATCCCGTAAGAATATACCACTCGCATCTGCCTTCGCCCAACGTACAGCTTGTATCGCAATTTCATCAAGTACAGTATCCAAAGACAATTGACTCGATATAGCTAAACCAACATGATGAAAGGTCGCAACCTGCGTGCTTTGTTCGCTTAAAGGCAAAATAATTTGACTGCGTATTAAAGAAAAGCTAATAAATAATGCGCCCACACCTGCAAGCGCCGTTGAAATTGTCACAATATCAATACTGTTGTTGGCAATAACTAGAAATTGCCCTAAACAAAATATACTGCCACCCAAAATCAGAATTTGCGATTGAAGTTTTCTACGATAGCGCCAAATTACAAACAAACTGACTATATTAAAAAAGACGCAAAAAATTACAAATAATGGTTGAAGTTGTACACGATCAGACAAGTTCATTTGTGGTTGAATGACTATGAGAAGAAAGCGATAAAGCAAGAGGATAAAAACACTGAGAAAGGCTAAATTTCTAGCATTACGTTGCTGTATGCCCACCAAATCGCTTGATAATAAATACAGCATCAAGCTTGTTCCCACGAACCCTGCCTCAAGCGCAGATATAGACACATCCGCCAGAATAACCGACTGTAGACTTAAGGTGTTAAACTGTAATAAAAAAGCACCCATATTCCAGGTGAGTAAAAAAAACAAAAATAAGCCGAAAAGTTGGTTGATTGATCGCCGGACATCATACCAGAGGATGATAATAAGAAACCCCAACGCAAGCGAAAGGGTTAATCCGTTGAACAACAATGCCGTTGTTCCGAAGTTATACATAACCTTTTACTCGGATATAATCCGCGCGCCAGGAGGCTGCTTCTCGAAGCGGTAACCGATACGATGCTCTGTCAGGATATATACTGGATTTGAGGGGTCAGGCTCAATTTTACGCCTTAATTGGCTGATATACACACGCGGATAGTATATATCATCAATGTATTCTTCTCCCCACACTTGCTCTAATAAATCCCGTTGAGAGACAACACGTCCCGCATTTTCCATGAGCACAGCCAACAACTTAAACTCAGTTGGCGTGAGATGAACCTTTTGATTTTCGACATAAACATGCCGCCGATGTAGATCCACGCTTAAATATTGGTCGCTATAACCCTGCTCAACATCATTAGAGACAAGCTGTGCTCGGCGTATCATGGCTTTAACCCGTGCTACAAACTCATTCATGCGCACCGGCTTAATAAGATACTCGTCTGCACCCGCGTTTAGACCTTCGATGATGTCATCTTCTGTAATCGCCTGTGCGGAGAGCATCATAATCGGCGTATCCGCGACTTCACGAATACGCCGACACACGGTAAGACCATTCATGCCGCCAGGCATGACAATATCAAGCACAACCAGGTCTGGCCGCGTTGAATGAAAAGCACGCAATCCCTCAAGGCCGTTTTCGCACAAAACAACTTCATAGCCTTCATTGCGCAGCTTACGCCCTAACCCATCACGAATTACTTGTTCGTCGTCAACAATTAAAACTTTCATGCTTTGAGTCTAGCACTATCAACGCATTGCGGCAAGTTTATGAAACAATAGCTGTACAAATTGCATCGGTCATTGTCTGTGTTGATGTAACAACACCATCACCTGCAATATCTGCTGTGCGCAAGCCCTGCTCAAGCACAGCATCAACGGCGGTTTCAACAGCATGAGC
>DAOTTT010000390.1:0-8858 GCA_034437635.1 Anaerolineae bacterium
GCCGGAGCGATCCGCACGGAACTCGAAATCTACTGGCAAGTAGAAGCCGACCCAAATGACGGGCTGCGAGATATTCAGCGGCGGGTTGAACGTCGCGGTAAAGATACCGGACTGTGTGATGTTAACCGCCTGCTGGCCGACTAACGTCGCGTTGACCGGGTCGCCACCATCTGCGTCTTGATAGACGACGACGGTCGCGGATTGTCCTGCAACCGGGCTGACGACATCAATGCTCACGCGGTCTAGCTGCGTGGGGCGGGGGATGCCGAGCGGTTGTAGGTCAAACCCGTTCATGACGAGTGATGGTTCGCCACTGATGAAGAATGTGGCACTGCTCGAACCGGAGTTATTGCTCAGGACAAAATCCCCTGCCTGGCTGGAGCCAGTCATCATGACGATAACGGCGAGGAGAGTTGTGCTAAGAAGTGCGAAACGTGATAATAAACGCATCTGATTTAGCCTTTTTGTGAAATTCAACGCGAAGCAATGTTCCATACTTTCGCGTGCAAGTGTATAATGCGCCCCATATTGTAGAAAGTTCCAGCCATCTGGTCAAGCGGGTGAGGTTGAATTGTATGCAAGAGTTTGCACTGTTAGCGTTTGTAATGTTATTAGGCTTGGGTGCCTGGTGGTCTTTGGTGACGTTTCCGAAGCAGCGAGATTTTGCTAAACGGCAGAATTTTGCCCGTTCCTTGGCAGAAGGCGATGAGATCATCACCTTTGGTGGGATCATCGGCAAGGTCATCGACATTGATGCTGAAATGGGCATCGCGCAAGTAGAAATTGCGGATGGTGTCGTCATCCGTGTGCTTAACGCGGCATTGATGCAACCTTATGACGCGGAGGAGATCGCGGAGAACGCCCGCAAAGGTTTGATGCGTGAGGGCCTGCTGGAGGAAGCGCCAGAGGAGGCCGTAAAGGACTAATTGAAGTCTTTAAAAACGTGGTGTAGTGATAATCGCTACACCTTTTTATTCGTGATGACAGTAGGGAAGGTGTTATGTCTCGTCATTATTCTTGGCTGGCCTTTATCGTCGTTTTAACGGCGGCGATGTTATGGCTTGCGTTACCCGATACAGAGCCTGATTTTCTTCTACGTGGGGGGGATGCAGAACGCTTAGCGGACTGCGAACTCACTACGCCGGAAGATTTGGTCGATGAAGTCTGTGCGGAGTTTAAAGGGTCTTTCGAGTACCAACTCGGCTTGGACTTAGTAGGTGGCTTGCGTGTGTTGCTCCAAGCGGAGCTACCATCCAGTGCATTTACGGATGCTGAACTGCAAGAAACGGCCAACAATGTTGACCGCCGTATTAATTCGCTAGGGACGACAGAAGTCACCGTGCAAACGCTCGGTGGGGATCGTATTTTGGTTGAGCTACCGGGTGAAACAGACCCCGAACGGGCGATTTCGACTATTCAACAGACGGCTTTGCTTGAATTTGTCGATTTTAGTGGGATGGGGCAGAGCTTCACCGATGAGCGCATTTTGACCACGCGCCAGTTTGAAGTCCAGCAGCAGCGGCGGCAGTTAGCAGAAGAATCCGGCGAGGACATCGAAGAAGCGGATTTCCAACCGCAGGGGGTGGTTAACCCCACAACCGGGCAGCCTTTCCAAACGGTGATGACAGGGGATGGTCTAGCGGCGGCTGTTGCACGGTTCGACCCCTCCGCCGCACAATGGTTGATTCAATTTGACATTGCCGATGACCATGAAATTCTGCATCCATCATTTAATTCTTTTGGTGAATACACAGGGGCAAACATCAATCAGCCTATGGCAATTGTGCTTGACGGCATTGTGTTGTCCTCACCGACGATTAACGATGCGTTACCGTCCGGCGGTGTGATTACAGGGTCGTTTACGGAAGACGAAGCGAAGACGCTGGCGTTACAGTTGCGCTCCGGTTCGTTATCTATTCCGCTACGTGTAGAAAGTACGGAGCTTGTCGGTGCGCAGTTAGGCAATGAGTCGGTGCAGGCGAGTGTGCGTGCGGGCATTGTCGGCGTGATCGTCGTGTTGGCCTTTATGTTTGTTTACTATCGCGTGCCGGGCATTTCCGCAGATGTGGCGCTTTTGGTCTTCATCGTGCTGAACATGGCGATGTTTAAATTATTGCCCATCACCTTGACGCTACCGGCGATTACTGGGTTTTTGATCTCTATCGGCACGGCTGTGGACGGTAACATTCTGATCTTCGAGCGCATCAAAGAAGAGATGCGATCGGGTAAGCCCTTGTTTGAGTCGCTCAATGCGGGCTTTGATCGGGCGTGGACATCCATCCGCGACTCTAATCTCTCGACGATTATCATCTGCGGTATTTTGTTCTTATTCGGCCAGACACCGGGCGCAAGTATCGTCAGTGGCTTTGCGGTGACGCTGGCTATTGGCTTGATCTTGAATTTGTTTACTGCCGTGTTGGTAACGCGCACGATGCTGTACATTCTCATCAATGCGACGCAGAAGCAAGTCAGCCAGCGCAAATGGCTTCTGGGCATTTAAGGGGGCATAGATGTTTAATATTGTAGAAAAACGTAGCTTCTATTTTATAGGGTCCGGGATTGCGATTACCCTGGGCATCTTGATGATGATTTATTCATCGGTGACGACCGGCGGGCCGTTTCAACTGAGCATCGACTTTGTCGGTGGCAGTATCTATGATTTTCAGTTTATCGAAGAAGGCGCGACCGAAGAAGTCATCCGTGATGTTTTTGCGGAATATGGTGAAGATAACGTCGTCGTGCAGCAGCTTGGTGGTAACGCGGCAGAATTTCGCGTAGTCATTCCAGCAGAAAACGACCCAAACGCTGTTCTCGTCGCTACACAATCACTTGGTGAGACCGTCACAACAGAAATCTTAGGCGAAGCGATCTATAGCTTTTCAGTTGATACAAATGATGTAGACGAACTGCGCAACGATTTCATTGATGCAGGTATCGAAAATGCTTTCGTCTTGCAAGTTGAAGATGGCTTTACAGCGGTTATCCCGGCTACGGATATAAGTAATGTTGAAGTCTTTTTTGATGAAATTGGCGCGGAATATGAACGCCTGGAAGGGCAAGTCGTCGAAACACGCATCGAAACCGATACGATTGATATTCAAACGGTGAACGATGCTCTTGCTGCCAATGAAGTTGAAACGTTGCTGGTGCAACGTAAACCGTATCGTTGGTCTATCCGAGGCGGGTTTGAAGATCAAGCGACAAACGACGCAATTTTATCCAGCTTGGACGAAGTAGCGGAGCTTGACCGCAGCAGTTTACGCATTGAAACTGTCTCTGAGACAGTAGGGCGCGAAGTGACACAGGCGGCATTTGTCGCCGTGGGCATGGCAGCGGTTGTCATCACCGGGTTTATCGTGTTGGCCTTCCGTCAAATTCCTAAGGCAACCCGCTACGGCATCTGCGCGATTGCCGCAATGATACACGATGTTTTGATCGTGATGGGCATTATGTCCTTTATGGGCGTAATCGCCGGATGGGAGATTGATGCACTCTTTTTAACAGCAGTCTTGACTGTGGTCGGCTTTTCCGTTCAGGACTCGATCGTTGTGTTTGACCGTATCCGCGAGAATATTCCTAAGCACATTGGCGAACCTTACGAGACCATCGTCAACCGTAGCATCTGGGAAACCATTCATCGTTCACTTGCCACACAGTTAAACGCCTTCTTCGTCATGATCGCTATCTTGCTGTTCGGCGGCGAGACGATTAAGGAGTTTATCGCTATTCTGTTGCTTGGTCTGCTCTCTGGGACGTATTCATCAATCTTTATCGCGGTGCCCTTACTGGTATCGTGGGAAAAGGGTGAAATTCCGCTCCTGGAAGGCGATGAAGCCCTCAGCGGTAGTGAGCAACCCGCATAACAAACAAAGACAGGGGGGGCGCTACACAGTGTCTCCCTCATCGAGTGGCAACGTGAAGTAGAAGGTTGTACCGACAGTTTCCTCACTGGTTAACCAGATTTGCCCACCGTGCGCTTCCACAATAGCTTTCGTAATGACCAAACCTAATCCTGTGCCGCTGGTTGTATCGGCTGTGCTCTTATCACGGAAAAATTTTTGGAACATCTGCCCCTGGCTCTCTTTAGATAACCCATGTCCTGTATCTTCTACAGAAACTTGAACCATCTGCTTATTATCCTCGATTATGAGGCTGGTATAAATGTTTACCTTGCCATCGGCACGATTATACTTAATCGCATTCGTCAGTAAGTTGAGCAGAACTTGCTTGACTTTGCCGTGATCCCCTTTGATTGTATATGTGGTATTGTCCACTTCGATCACGACGTTTTTCTCTGATGCTTGTGGCGCGACTACTTCCGCACTTTCTTGTAAAAGCTGTGCAAGTTCAAACGGTTCAATATCCAACCGTGTGCGACCGGATTCTATCTTCGCTAAGTCGAGAAAATCGGTTGTCAAGCGCATGAGGCGATCCGTTTCGTCTTCCATTGTGCCGATGAGTTGCTTTTTGCGTTCTTCGTCAACGCCAGGGCGCTGGATGAGTGTCGTCATGACTTTGAGCGATTGCAAGGGGGTGCGGAGTTCGTGCACCATCTCTTCGATAAAGTCGCTCTGACGGAAAAGCCGTGCATTTTCGATAGCGATAGCGGCTTGGCTGGCTAATGTCGTCAATGTGCTGATGTCCGTGCCGGTAAAGCGGGCGTTATCGCGCTTATTGACGGCTTGTACAACGCCGATAATCTTCTTGTGGGTGCGCATGGGCACGCCTAAAAGGTTATGGGTTTTAAAGGCAATCGTTTCGTCAACGTTGGCGAAGTGCTCCGGCTCTTTCGTCACATCCTGGATGACACGCGGCTCGCCATGTGTGGCGATCCACCCCGCGATGCTGCCTTCCATGGGGATGATGATTTCGTCCATTTCGTGCGGGTTGAGGTTCGATGACGCTTCAAAGCGCAACTCTCCGGTGAGTGGATCAATCAGCATAATGGATGCCGCTTCGGTGTCGATCAATTCGTTGGCCGCGTCGATGATCTGCCGTAGCAATTCCACATGATTGAATGTTGAGTTAAGCTGACGGCTGATTTCGATGATCCGTTGGTAGTGGGCGAGTAAGGTGTTGCCGGATAGTTGCGTCTCTTGGGTGTCACGCGGTTTAGTCATGTTCGAGCCTCGATATTGCGGACGATTTCCTGTAAAGCTAAGGCCGCGCGCTCATGAATGACGACATCGGCTTCCGCGTCCATATACGTTTTTTCAAGGTTGACGATGATAATCTTAGCCCCGGTGCGTTGTGCTAAGAGGGGTATTTCGCTGGCGGGGGCTACCTCTAGGGACGAACCGATAATGAGCATCAGATCGCATTGATGCGCTGCTTCTTTAGCCCCTTGTAGTTCGCGGATGGGGAGTTGCTCACCAAAAAGAATGACATTAGGCTTGAGCACCCCGGTACGACATTTGCTACATTTAGGCACAGCGCCATCCTGCAAAAATTGTTTCATAACGACTTCGCCGTCATAGACGCTAAAGCAATGAATACATGTGGCCTCTCGCATGTGGCCGTGTAGCTCAAAGATGGTCGAACTCCCGGCGCGGGTATGTAGCATATCAATGTTTTGTGTGATAATCGACTTGAGGTTGTGGGATTGCTCAAGGTCAACCAGCGCGTCATGGGCCGGGTTTGGGGCAGCGTTGAGTGTGACCTCTCCTAAGGGACGCACCCAATCATAAAACGCTTGTGGGTCACGCCGGAAGCCGTAGATACTGGCAACCGTCATGGGGTCAGCGTTTTGCCATAAGCCGGATTCTTGGCTACGGAAATCAGGAATGCCCGAATCTGTACTGATGCCCGCTCCTGTAAACGCAACAATATGCTGGGATTGGGCGATCATCTGGGCAGCTTGTGTTATCTTTTCGCGTCGTTCATCATCTATCATTACGTTGCATCTAATTTTCTACGGCGATATCTTCGGCCAATTTGGCGATCTGACTGGCGATGATTGCATTGGGTTGATGGCTCATAATGGGTTGCCCGGCTTCCATGGCTTGATAAGCGACATCCGGCGCGGACGAAATGATCGCCCGGATTTCGTGTTCTAGGATGTGCTCCACCTCATGCCAGGGTGGTTGTTGGTTGATCTGGTTACGGTTGACGACGACAATATGTACTTTGCTTTTGTCGGCGATTTTCATTTCGCGCAACATCTCGCGTGCCATTGAAAGTGTCGGCGCGGCAGGGTCAACTAAGATCATCAGTTGATCCATGCTGCTATAGAGCTTGGCGACTAAAGGTGAATAGCCACTGCCAAGATCGCAGATTACCGGGCGGCCAATATTGCGTAAATGACCGATAACCGCGTTGGCGCTTTCTGCGGAATAGTTAAGCAAGGTCTCTTTAGGTTTTGTGGACGATAGCAGGGCTTTTAGCCCGGTTTGATGCGTAGCGACCTCGCGCTGGACACTTTCTGCGGTGATTTCGCTGGCCGGGCGGCCTAGGATATTGGCTAGACCGGCAGAACGCCCCATGCCTAAGTACAAGCCCATGCTGCCATTGCCTAAGCGGAAGTCCGTTAGCACCGGACTTTGGTTCATCTGTAATAACGCAGCGCCTAAGTTAATGGCGATTGTCGTCGTACCGACACCGCCCTTGGCTCCTATAACACCAATGGTCACGCCGCTGCCGCTACTTTTAGCGCGTTTTGTGCTGGTGCGCTGTAGCATGGACTTCACCCTGGAGGCAAGCTCTGCGGGGTGGGTGGGTTTGGTCAGGTAGTCGTCCGCACCGGCTTCAAACCCGGCGACTTTATCATCGATGAGGGTTTTGGCCGTAAACATAATAATCGGAATATTGGTGGTGCGTTCGTTAGCGCGTAACCGACGACAGACCTCATACCCGTTCATATCGGGCATCATCACATCTAAAATGATCAAATCGGGTGGATCATTGACGGCCTTAGTTAAGGCTTGGTTGCCGGCATTCGCCGCGACGACTTCATAGCCGTGACGTTGCAACATCAGGCCGATAAGTTTTAGGCTGTCAACATCATCATCTACAATTAGAATTTTTTCTGCCATGTGCTTCACAACTACGTAAAAAAGATTATTGAATCGAAGTCTAGCACGAAAGAAATACCCTCGCAAGGCATCTGCGGTTATGGTTTATTAACCTTGACTTGCTGATAGTCGCTCATCGGATTATAATTCAAAGCATTCATCGCCGTCTAAACACGATCTGGAAGTGAGGCCAGGGTCATGTCACAGGTTCGTAACGAACAGCACTTTGTGCGTGAAATACTGCGTATTATGGCAGTCACCGACGAACCCCGCGATTGCTATCTGCCAATTTTGGAAGCAGCCCGCGAGATTACCGGCGCGTCTGGCGCATTTGTCATGCTTTTTGAAGACCCAAGATTGCTCATTACGTGCGGCGGGTTACAAGAGGGGATGATCCCCCCGGTGGAGCGTATGCGGCCTATTGTTAGTAAAATAGGCGTGGACGATCACTTTGCCCCGTTGCCCATAAATGAAGATACGGTTTTGGCATCACAACCTTCATTGGCCTATCCCTTGATGCTTCAACAAGAGGCGGTCGGTCTGCTCTATTTAGGGTTCTCTGTCGAACCGATGGCACCATTGCCAGAGATGATTGATATTTTGTTAGATAGCGTTTTAATCGTCACCAAGACCGTGCGCACGAACGCCCGCCACCAGAAGCTAGCCCGCAATCAAAGCGAGTTTATGCGCATTGTCTCGCATGACTTGCGCTCCCCGCTGACTTCTATGAAAGGCTTTGGCAGTATGCTAGAGTCCGGCATGGTGGGTGATATGAACGAGAAGCAAGAACATTTCATCGATAAGATTATGGCTGGCGTGCAGCAGATGACGGCGCTCGTCGAAAATATCCAGGATGCTGGACGCTATGACCCGGAGACGGGCTTCTATGAGATGCAGCGTGCCCCTAGTGATTTGACAGATATCGTCAATCGCATCGTCAGCAATCATCTTGTCCCTGCGGAAAAGCAAGAACTGACCGTCAGCAAAAGCATCGCTGATGATATTCCAATTATCAATATTGACTCAACGATAATTGAGCGTGCGATTACCAACCTTGTCGATAATGCGATCAAATATACACCGAATGGCCGTAACGTTGAAGTGAGCTTATACCGACAAGATAATCATGTCGTGGTCAGTGTGCAAGACAGCGGTTTTGGCATCAGCCCGGAGAACCAAAAGATGCTCTTTGAGCGGCATGTACGCATCCCCCGTAAGGAACACAAGCGCGTTAAAGGGAGCGGTTTAGGGCTGTTTATTGTGCGCAGTGTCGCCCGGCGGCACGGCGGTGATGCCTGGATTGAAAGTGTGGAAGGCGAAGGCAGTACCTTTTTCGTCAGTATTCCGCTCAGTGGCGAAAACCTCATCGGCAATTAAACAATTGTTCGGTACAATATTCTTTTAAACAAGTCATTGTCCCCTTATCATGAGGGGATTTTGTTTTGGGGTAAGATATGACGATTTCGCTTTTATCTGATCGCTTAATTTCACAAATTGCAGCCGGGGAGGTTGTCGAGCGTCCGGCATCGGTCGTCAAGGAATTGATCGAAAATGCGTTGGATGCTGGCGCGGATAGCATCCATATGATGATTCGTGGTGGCGGGCGGCAACTCATCCGCGTGAGTGATAATGGTAGTGGTATTCCTGCGGATGAGATTTCTTTAGCCTTTGCCCGCCATGCGACGAGTAAATTACGCCAAGTCGAAGACCTAGAACGCATTATGACATTAGGCTTTCGTGGTGAGGCGCTGTCGAGTATTGCATCGGTTAGCCGGGTGGCGGTATCCACGCGCCATCGTGATGATGAGATTGGCGTACAGATGCGCATTGAAGGTGCAGAAGTTGTCC
>DAOTTT010000391.1:0-4532 GCA_034437635.1 Anaerolineae bacterium
CCCGCCGATCCCCCGTATCGCTAGCGACCGCGTAAGCGACATCATCCAGCGGCAGCACGTCCGTCAATTGGGAGCTTACCCGCTGCGTGATGGTCGCTTCAATCTCTTGGAAGCCATCCGGCAATGCAGAAGACACAATCGGCTGTTCGCCGTTGGGTGGGATGCTTAAGTTGGTCGTTTCCAGGCGTTCGCCATCCACGCGCAGCGTCAGCGTGATTTCTGCGGTGGTGGTGGGGCTGTAGTTGGTGATGCTGGCGTAAAGTTGCGGCGCTTCACCGGGGAGCACATCCGTAGAGAGCGCGGTAATCGCCACGTTATCCGCCGACTCGCCCACAGCGATATAACGCACATCAGCGGCCAAACCCTGCAAACCAACCGTATTCGGGATGCCGCCATCGCTGATAATGACAATAGATGAGTCTTCCGCATTGGAGCCTGCCGCCGCCGCTAAGTTGAGCGCCGCGTCCCAATCGCTACTAGCAAGGCTTGGCGTGGCCGCGTTCACAGCGGAGCGCAAACCTAAGCGGTCACCCGTCGCCGCGATCAAGATTTCCGGCACTTCCGCCACGCGGATCACCGTCATTTGGGCGTTGTTAGGCAAGCTGTCGATGATGTCCAGGGCGGCATCCTGCGCCGCGTCGAAGCGCGTACCGTCCGCATCGGTGGCGTTCATGCTCGCGGAAGCGTCCAGCAGCACGGTGACTTGCCCGCCGCCGACGGCATCCACCAGGATAAACGGACGCGCCAAAGCCAACACCAACAACAGCAAAATCAGCAATTGTAAGATCAATAATAGGTTGCGTCGGAGCCGCTGCCAGGGGGTATTCGCCTCTGTATCTTGCAGCACTTGCTGCCATAAAAACGTGCTGGAAATGCTCACCTCGCGGCGGCGCAAGCGCAACATATACATCAAAATTATAGGGATGGCGACTAAAGACCCGATAAACGCGCCCGGCGCGAGAAAATCCATAACCTATCGCTTTCGACCTTCGATCATGCTTGATCCTACGGTGACATACTCAGGAAAGCCTATATCCCGCATCGGCTCAAAGCCGATGGCTACATTAAACGCTAGGAAGCCCGTAAACAGGCTAGTCAGCGCGAAAGATCATTTTTACAGCCCGTTTACGGGCTTTGCAGTGAGCTAGTCCCCGGTTTTGAACCGGGGCAGTATGCAAATCAGAGCATACCTGAGTAATTACATCCTACGATAACCGAAAAGCCACGCCCACGCCACCACAGACTTAGGCAAAAAGCACGGGGTATTCTTTGTGCGTTTTGCCGTTAGAAGCTGTTACGCAACTGCTCCACCAATTCGCGTTGCATGGCGTTGAGTTGCTTAGGCACTGTCACCTGCACCACCGCATAGAGATCGCCATGTGCGCCCTTTTCTTTGAGCTTTGGCATCCCTTTACCGCGCACGCGCATTTTCTGGCCGCTTTGGGTACCCGGCGGCACCTTGAGCTTCACATCGCGCATCATCGTCGGCACTTTGACATCGCCGCCTAACATCGCCGTGAACACGTCTACCGGCACATTGACGAGCAAATCATCGCCCTCACGGGTGAATGTATTGTCCGGTTGTACATCCACCACCAGATACAAATCACCGGCTTCACCGCCCATCAGACCAGTTTCCCCCTCACCGCTTAAGCGCACTTTCGTTCCCGTGTCCGCCCCGGCGCGGATATTAACCTTTACGCGGCGGTCGCCCTTGCTAATATAGCGGATCGCGCCTTCGTAGGCTTCGCGCAAGGTAATGCTCACATCTTGGGTGATGTCGCGCCCCTTCATCGCGCCAGCCGACGGACGGCCAGAGCTACGGTTGCGCCCGAAACCGCCGAAAATCGACTCGAAAATGTCTTCAAACGGAGTTCCGGCGGCATCCCCGCCCCCCGCTGTGCGAAAGTCGAAGCCGTTGCCGCTGCTGTTGCCGCTAAAGCCGCCATACCGGGCGAAGTCTTCCGGGTTGACCCCTGCCGCTTGATATTTAGCGTAATCCGCGCCAAACTGATCGTAAGCCTTGCGCTTTTCCGCATCGCCCAGGGTTTCGTAGGCTTCGTTGACCTCTTTAAAACGAGACTCTGCGGAAGCGTCGTCCGGGTTAGCATCAGGATGATACTTTTTCGCCAACTTACGGAACGCCTTTTTAATATCTTGTTCGCTAGCATCGCGTTTGACGCCTAGCGTTTTATAGTAATCTTTTGCCATTGGATTATGCCTCATGCACTATGCGTCGTTATAGCGATTGTAGTATAGGTCAAACACATTAGATACACGATAGAGACAGCATGATCGTATAACTTGTGCCATACTACACGAGAGATTATAAACCAACGCAAGGAGATTTTATGCGCGGTTGTATTGGGTTTTTCATGTATATCTTGTTCACCTTCTGGATAATGATCGGCGTGTTATTGGGGGTTTCGATGATCCAATGGGCGCTGGATCGTGACTTTTACACCGATATTTTGACAGACGATGCCCTGTTCGATGCGCTCTATTCTGCGGAAATGCCTAACTACTTTGCTAATGAAGTCCTCAACGCGGACGAAGAAGCGATGCAATCCAACACGGCGCTGACCTTGGCACTACGGGAGGTCATCCCGCGTGAGTATCTGCAAGGCGAAGTCACACGCTTGGTCGATGAAACCTTCGACATGCTCGAAGGCCAGCGTGATACGCTGTTCTTGACCATCGACGTAACCGAAGTCAAAGATAACTTTCGCGGCGAAGAAGGCGAACGGTTCGCTACTGTCTTAGCGCAAAACCTCCCGGACTGCACACCCGATGTAGAAAACACATATGGTAGCACCGCTTTGATCGCCTGCATCCCGGCAGACATCAGCCGTGAGCAAGCCGAGGGGTTGATTCTTGATGTCATCCCAACCGTGTTGCAGGACATCCCGAATACCGTCGAACTCATGGATACACCCGTTGATCGCGGTGTGGACGGCTTCACGTTTAGCTTTGGCAGTGTCGTGACGACGGTTTCAGTAACGCTCTTGTGCATCGGGGCACTGTTCTGGATCGTCAATAGCTTGATCGGTGCGCCAAACCGCCGGACGTTCTTCTTATGGATGGGGGTGTTACTGTTCATCCCGGCGGGGTTGGTTTTTTCGCTCGGCATGAGCACCCGCGCCGGGGTCATTGAGCCGACAATTGAAAGCGGCATCGCGGATGCCAACTTCGGCGATATTGAAGGCAGCGAAGAACTACGCACCGCCTTGACGGAGACAACGCTCAACGGCTTTGACCGTGTGAGCGACAACTTCATCCAGATCGGCGGCGGCAGCATGGCGCTGGCGGTGGTGTTGGTCATCTTGGGGCTTGCTTCTCGTACTGGCCGCGAACCCTACGCGGACGACCCGCTGCCGGTGGGTGTCCCGCCGCAGGAGTATCAATCCAGGTCAAAGCGTAAAAATGATGATGGCGACCCGTTTGAGTTCGACTTCGACGGACGCTGAACTTATGCCCCGGTGTGATCGCGGTCACGTCGGGGCTGGCAGCGATCAGCCACTATCCGTCATCAGCGGGGGGGGCGGTGCTTCCGGCGGCACGGCCTCCATTGGCTGTACGCGGCGACGGCGGCGCTTCCACCAAGAAGCCAGCATCCACGCAAGACCGGCCCCGCCCACGCCCAAAATCACCCATTGGAAGCGGTTGATGAATTCCAAGATTTGCGGCCAATTCTCGCCCATAATCACCCCGGCGGTGATCCAAAAACCCGTAACCGCTAACGAATTCAAAATCGAGTAAAACAAAAACTTCGGGATCGCCATACGGCTCATCCCGGCGGTGATCGTCACTGCCGTGCGCAGAATAGGCACCATACGCCCGAAGAAGATCATCGGCGCACCGTAACGATCAAACAAAACCAAAGCACGATCCAAAGCGGCCTCGTCAATCTCAAGGTAACGGCCATAACGCCGCACCAAATTACGGATGACGCGCTCGTCCGCCCACATGCCCACAGCATAGAGCATCACAGAACCGATCATCGCCGCGCTGACTGCCGTCAGCCACACCAGCCAAAAGTTGAGCTTGCCCTCTGCGACCAAAATCCCGGCAAAGGGCAACAGCGGGTCGGTGGGTATTGGTGGGATGATGTTCTCCAAGAACATCACGAAGAAGATACCCGGATAGCCAATCGCGGCGACTAGGGCTTCAAAAAATGTAGCGATGGAGTCTAACAATTCTGCCATAACGTTATTATCTCACGGTCATCTGTGGTTTTTTAGGTGTCAGGACGGTTACATCTCTCATTATGGGGGATTTTACCGTCCTTGTCATTAATCACAGCTTAAAGTTTATGGGTTTACGGAATGTTGCAATTGATTAAACCCTAATAACAACAAATCGTTCCGAGGATTTGAACTTTCTAACGGGGTGTACACAAAATAAACGGTCACCGCGTCGTACCCTGCTTGGCGGAAGGCGGACTAGCCCGTTTACGGGCTTCCTGGCGTTTAATGTAGTAGCCATCGGCTTTGAGCCGATGCGGGATATAGGCTTTACCTGAGTAGTTATCA
>DAOTTT010000392.1:0-8717 GCA_034437635.1 Anaerolineae bacterium
TTTCTTTTTGGATTGTTGTCTCGGCCATTAGCGCATTACCTCCTCGCGGCGGAAGCGGCGGATGTTAATGTACATCACCGGCAACACAGCCATCATCAAGATGATCGCTACGGTACTCCCGCGTGGGAAGTCACCTGCGTTGAACATCTGCCCATACATCACGTTTGCGAGCACCTCCGTTCCGAACTCGCCACTGGTCATCACATATGGGATGTCGAAGACCTTAAGCACCAAGATGATGATCGTCGTCATCACAACGGCAATGGTACTCATGACCTGTGGAATGATGATGTTAAAGAAAATACGGACTTCGCTAGCGCCGTCGATCCGAGCGGCTTCAATCGTCTCTTCCGGCACAGCTTTAAGTGCCGCAGAGAGCAAGACCATCGCAAACCCAGTCTGGATCCAAATCAAAATGATAATGAGTGCCAAGTTGTTAACAGAGCTTTCCGTCAACCATGCAACCGGTTCACCGCCGAATGAGGTCACAATCGCATTGAGTAAGCCGATTTGATCTTCCCCTTCCGGGCGATAGAAATAAATAAAGCGCCAGATCACACTCGCACCCACGAACGAGATCGCCATCGGCAAGAAGATCAACGCCTTGGCTAAACTCTCCCAGCGGACACGGTCGGCCAACACAGCGATAATCAAGCCCAAACCCGTGCTGAACGTCGGCACAAGGATCAACCACAATAAGTTATTGCGGAAGGACTCGAGCATGTCCGTGTTGGTAAACGCCCACTCATAATTATCAATAACGAAGAACTGCTGTCCCCCGGCGACAATCGAGGCACTCACGGCTTCGTCGCCGCCAGTAGCATCTAATTCACTAGCGAAATCAACCACACGCCCTTCTGCAATCTCCGCTTGGATGGATGCAAATTCATCACGCTGGCTGGACGAAACAACCTCACCATCCACCGCCGCAATCGCAGCGGCAACTTCTTCTTCAAAGTCCGGGCTAAAGCGGATGTCCGCCACGCCATCCTCGTAAATGAAGAAGAAAACTTCTGTCGTCCCTAACCCACGAATAAATTCACCAACAGTCGTAATCTGTCCTTCGCGGATGTGGCCATCAATCACGACGAAATCGCCATCGGTCGCTACATCGTTTACGCTGCCGTTACGCCGTTCTACGATTTCTTCGCGTAAATTATCTTCAAATTGAGCCGGCACACGGATTTCTACTGTCGTTCGCGGGTTATCGTCCGTAAAACTCAGGTAGAAAGTGTAAATCGCCGGGAAGACCAAAAATGCCGATAAGACTAAAACAGCAGGCATAACAAACACCCAGGGGCGAAGTCGTCTTTTCATGTCGTCGCCCAAACGGTCGATAAGGAGATTAGCGCCAAAATAATACGCCATCATACCGCCGACCCCGAGGATGATTGCCAACGCCGCGCTGACAACCTGATTAATCATTGTAACAAACTCCTCAATAAATCTTTTAAGCAAAGAGGCGGGGCAATCTTAGAAAATACCCCCGCCTCTTTGCTTGTAGTATCAGACTAAGCTAGGACGATTACTGTTCGAGTTCGACCCAGGCAGCTTCTACCTGTGCGAGTGCTTCTTCAACGGTCAAGGAACCACGGACCCATTCGGTCGCTGCGCTCCACCAGGCACCCGCGCCAATGGCACCAGGCATCAGGTCGGAAGCGTCGAAACGGGTCACGTCAGCTTCAACCAACAGTACAGCATAGAACAGGTCGAGAGCGGTCGGGTACACATCCAGGCTGGCGGTCGTATTCGGTGCGACGAACCCACCTTGGGCGGCCCAAATTTCCTGAGAAAGCGGCTCGGCCAGGTACAGCAGGGTTGCCATAACTTCTGGGCGATCAGCAAACGGTGCGAACAGGTCGCCAGCAGTCAAGACTGGGGAACCATATTCTTCTTCCAGCGGCGGCAGGTAGAACGCCCAAGCGTCACCATCTTCAGCGATTTCTACGCCATCCGGGAAGAACCCAGGGATGAAGCTCGCTTGACGATGCAGATAGCAGGTGGGGTCTTCGCCTTCATCCGGGAACAAGCCGCGCGGGGCATCGCCGAACGGTGTGGTCAGGATCGCATCGCTACCACCGAAGACGTAGCCTTCTTCAAGGATAATGTCTTCAACAACTTGCATAGCTTCGACAATTTCAGGATCATCGAACGGGATGTCGTGGTTGACCCATGCGTCATAGACTTCAGGATCAGCGGTACGCAGCAGCGTATCTTCAACCCAGTCGGTGACGACCCAACCGGTCGCGTCGGAGCTTTCAATACCTACGCACCAGGGGGTTGTACCGTCTTCGATAATCAGTTCGCTGAGTTCGATCATTTCGTCCCAGGTTGTCGGGACTTCGTAACCGGCATCGGCGAATTCAGTCGGGTTGTACCAAACCAAGCTCTTGACGTTGGCGCGATAAACAATGGCTTTCAGTTCGCCATCAACGGTGGAGAGGGTGACCCAACCACTGTCAAATTCTTCGTTCATCACGGTTGCAACGTCTTCGCTGACTGGCACAGCGGCATCAGCCAAGTCGTTGAACAAACCAGGCTGCGGGAATGCGGCGATGTCTGGAGCGTCGCCACCTCCAACACGCACACGCACCAGGTTCTCGAAGTCACCAGAACCTTCGTATTGAATATCAATACCGGTTACTTCTTCAAACGGCGTGATTGCTTGTTCAAAGCGATTGGCATCTTCGTCAACGAAAGCGCCGAAGATGGTTACAGTAGTACCTTCTAAACCAAGGTCTTCAAATTGGTCCAGCACGTCGAAGCTGAAGCGCTCGTCACCGGCTTCCATCAAAGCCATGATGTCGAATTCTTCTTCTTCATCATCCTGGGCTACCGTCACGCTGACCATTGAGGCCATCAACGCAACGATGAGCGTAATCAAGAATAGCTTTTTACTCATTTTTTGCTCCTAAACTTAAGTATATCGGTCTGAGATCAGACTACCTACTATGATAGGAAACATTTCCACGATACACAAAAAACTTGTGCAAGTCGCACAAAACGACATTTTGTAAACAGTTGGTAAATTCTATTGGCATTCATCTTTTTTAAAGAAAAGCTGAGTATGATAAGCGTTGGGATTAGACATACGACTAACTTATTGGAGGATATGCTATGTCAAACCGCACTTTTATATATGGCATCGCTGCCATCATCTTACTGGGCATTGGCGCAGTGGGCGGCGTACTGGTTTCTAACGCGATCTTCGCCGGGGATGGCGAAGCTAGCGAAGAGATCAGCGCACCGACGCTAGACCCTAACGTCACCCCAACCCCCGGATACTCTCAGGTTGTGGCGACCAACGAAGCCTTACAAGCTGAGCTAGACACGCAACGGCAGATTGCAGAAGATGCGCAACAAACCGCGCAAGCCGTCGTTGCAATGGCGGAAACCGTCACGGAGGAAGCAACCGAAGAACCTACTGAACAAGTAACAGAAGACCCCACTGCTGAAACTGACGCATCCACAACAGAAGAAGATGCCAACATGGAAGATGCAGCGAGCGATCGCGTGCTTTTCCGTATTATTCAGGATGAGAGCGAAGTTCGCTTTAACATTGATGAAGTGCTCGCCGGGCAAGATGTCATCGTTGTCGGGACGACCGACCAAGTCGCCGGGGATGTCGTCGTTGACTTCGGCGCACCGGGCAGCAGCCAGATCGGAACTATCCGCATCAACGTGCGCACGCTGGAAACCGACAACAACTTCCGCAATCAAGCCATTCGTGGCCGCATCTTGGAGTCTTCGCGGGATGAATTCGAGTTCGCCGAGTTCGTGCCGACTGATCTAGTTGGCCTGCCGGATGCCGTCGCTGTTGGCGAAACCGTCTCTTTCCAAATCATAGGTGATCTCTCCTTACGCGATGTCACGCGGCAAGTGACATTTGATACAGACGTGACGCTCACCAGCGAAGACCGCATCGAAGGCTTTGCTACAACGACTATTCTCTACCAAGATTTCAACCTGACCATCCCGGATGTGCCCAGCGTGTCATTCGTCGCGGATGAAGTCATCTTAGAAATTGACTTCGTCGCCACAAAAGTTGACGCTTAAGCAGCAATCCACAGTCCCCTGCTAACCCCAGGGGACTTCCTCGCGGAATAAATCCATCAATTCCACTTCAACATGCGGGTCTGCCACCAGGGTCAGCGTATCGCCTGGCTTTAATTGTGTCACACCATGAGGGATAACCAACCGCTCCTTGCGCAAGATTGATGCGACCACAACTTCCGGCGGCCAGTTGATCTCGGCAATCGTCAATCCAGCCACTAATGAGCGGCTTGTAACGTGCATCTCGTAGACATGCGCCCCGGTGAGCGTGTTCAAACGCATTTGCTCGACCAATTGTTGATCGCGCATTTTGCGATGAATGGCCGTGTTATATGCCTCGACAACATCATGTCGGTTGAGCATCCCCACGAGTTCGCCTGTGCGGGTATCCACGACGGGCAAGCGCCCAACACCCCGCGCCCCCATCTTACGGATTGCCCGCCACAATACATCATCGGGCGAAGCGGTTACAACATCCCGGACGCACATATCGGCCACTAAAATACCGGACGACTCCGACCCTTTATAGACATTCTGCAAGTCCGACATGGAGACAATGCCATACAGTTGACCAGCGTCGTCCACCACACACAGCGCGTTACGATGATGATAGCGGAAACTATCACGCAATTCTGTGAGATTGGCATCATAGGGGATGGTCGGCGCGGGGGTGAACATCGCCTCGCCCACAATGACCGATTGCATCAGGTCAATGTCGCGCCCGCTTTGTAGGTTGATTCCATCGCGGATTAAGCCGAGTTGATAAACACCATTTTTCTCGAATAACTCCGCTACAAGAATACACAGAACCGTCACAAGCATAATCGGCAATATAAAGCGGTAATCGTTGGTTAGCTCAAACACCATCATAATCGCCGTGATAGGCGAACGCACAACCCCGGCCATCATCCCGGCCATGCCCGCAATGGCAAATGCACGCGGATCAATGGCAAAGCCTAAGACATCCACCATAAATTCGCCATAGGCATCACCAAACATCGTGCCGATAAACAGCGCCGGGGCGAAGATACCACCCGCAAATCCAGCAGCAAGGCTAATGGATGTCATCAGCATTTTGACAGCACCCAACAAAAGCAACATGCCGATGCTAAACGCTAATGTGCCATTGAGCACACTATTCATAACAGCCCGGCCCCCGCCCAAAATCTCCGGCAGGTAGACCCCCACGATACCCACCAGCGCCCCCGCTAACGCCGTCTTGACTGGACGGGATAACCCAGTGATGCTATACCAAATATCCTGCTGCCAATATGACATGCGCACAAATAATACCGCTAACGGCGCTAATAACGCCCCTAGAGGGATAAACAGCGGAATTTCCAGCATACTATCAAGCGAGAAGTCAAACGGCCCCATCGCGCCAGCGCCAACGCCAATACCCTGGGTTAACGCCACCGACATCACTGCTGCGATAATCACCACGCTGACCGACCCGGTGGATAGTTCCCCGCGCAAGATGACTTCTAATGCGAAAAAGACCCCGGCAATAGGCGCGTTAAACGCTGCGGCGATGGCACTCGCTGCCCCTGCGCTAACGAGTAGGCGAATGTCTTCTTCGCTGAGGTGGAGTTTCTGCGCGACAAATGAACCAATATTAGAGCCGATCTGCACGCTGGGGTCTTCCGGCCCGACAGAACTCCCCGCCCCTAAGGATAAGGCCGACGCGAAGCTCTTAGCCGGCAGCTTGCGGTACTTTAAGCGCCCACCAGCCAAAGCGACACTTTCGATAATGCCGATCATGCCGCTATGCTTTTCGCGGCCAACGTAACGGTCAAATATCCAACCGACGACATAGCCCGCTACGGCCAGCACCAACACCGGGCCAAGCACGCCCAAGAAGCCGAATGCTTCGCGTGCGACGGACTGCTGCAAGACATGCGAAAATACCGCGATCGCCTCCCGGAATAGCCATAACGCCAATGCGGTAAGCGATCCAACAGCCACAGCAAGGAGCAGCAAGCGTCCGTTATCGTTGATGCGGAGTCGTTTGGACAGCGAGAATCTAGCGCGCATCATATTTTTAAAGCGAGACATAATGACCTGTGTGTGTTTAGCGAGGCAGTTGTTATCCACATTATACACTCATGGGCGCAAATTTCAGCCCTTGCTATATTTTTCACAAAAACACTTTTATAATAAGCGGCAACCCAACCTTTGATTAGTCGTTGGTTTTTAATGATTTACTGTGCAAGGATAATTATTCTATGTCTGGCATTGTTATTGCTGCCACTGCCCCCAAAGAAGCCGATACCCTGCGCGATATGCTCGCAGGATCGTTTACCCAAATCCGCCCATTGCCGAATAACGCCGAGGCTGCCCGGCGAGCGATTGACCAAGCCGACCTGCTTATGGTCATCATTGACGAAGAATGGGCGACGACCATCACCCAAAGCCCGTTGATCTATGCAGCCATCGAACAGGGACTCTCGCGTAGCGACTTACCCGTGCTTAACGTCTTCGTCAACGAAGCCATCACCCTGCCGCCAGTGACCGACCTCCCCGCCGATATTCGCGGCGTGGCCTACATGAGCCAATACAAACTATCATCCGGCGAGCAATACCGCGCCAGCGTGACCGAGCTTGCCCGCGAAATTGCGCAAATCCTCAAGGAAACGAGCGACAATTTCAGCGCCCAGGTGAGTTCCCCGACGGCTAAAGCGCAAGCGGCCAAGACTGATGGCGGTATCCCGTTCAACTTAATTATGATTTTCGCTATTGTGTCATTTGCGTTGATTCTCATCATCGCGCCGCAAGTGGAAGAAAACGCCAGGGGGAGCTTCCAGCCCGTAGAAGAAGCCGAGAACGAGCCGGAAAATAACAACGCCGACCTCATCATCGGCTTTGCGGGTGGGCTTTCCGGCAGTGCGCAAGCACGCGGGCAAGCGATGCTCAACGGCGTAAACCTGGCCTTGATGGATCGCCCGACGATCACCCTTGCCTCTGAACACACCGTTGATCTGCTCGTGCAAGATACCGCGTGTTCGGCGGTGCAAGGGCAGCGTGTAGCGGAATTATTCGTGTCGTCGCCCAATATCGCCGGGGTGATCGGCCATATGTGCAACACCAGTTGCGGCACGGCGCAATCGCTTTATACTGCGTCCGGCTTACCCACTATCAGCCCGGCGTGTAACGCCCCGGCGCTCACCGCAACGGACAACACCTTTCACCGTGTCGTCCCGCCAACCACTGCGGAAGCCGTCGCCATCGCCGCCTATCTCGCGGATACCAACGGTGTCGCCCTCATCTACGATGAACAACCACACGCAGACCCCTTCGCCGCTGCATTCATCGCCGCGTATCCCGGCGAACTCGGCGCGGACTATGCCACAGAATCGACCACGATTGATTATGATGCCATCGTGACGACGATCCAAAGCAACGAAGCCACCGCCGTTTATTACATTGGCCGCGCAACCAACGCGGGCGAAGTCCGGCGGCGCTTGGTAGAGGCCGGGCTTGGCGATCTGCCATTTGTCGCGTCTGTGTTGGGCGATGTCGCAGCCTTCAGCACGAGTGCGGGCGATGCTGCCGACGGCGCGTTGATGCTCCAGATCATCCCACCGGAAGCCGACGCACTCGCCAACCGCTATGAAGATGTTTATGACACTGCACCGGAGTCGATCATCTTCGCCCATGCCTATGACGCGACGAATCTGCTGTTGGATGCTATAGAAACCACCGCTACCGAAGACGCAGACGGCGTTGTCCAACTGGATTATGCCGCGCTTAATGCGGCGATCCGGCAGTACAGTGGCGAAGGCATCACCGGGGCGCTCAATTGCACGGATGCTGGCGAGTGTGCCCAGGCCAATACCGCCGTATTTAGTGTACAATCAGGGGAGTTAGTGCCCGTAGACTGAGCAGAGGCAAGCCCGATGAGCAGTGATTTAACTTTAGAAGATTACATCAACCTTCTACAGACGAGTGATAACCCCGGCGAACGCCGCAACGCCGCTTGGATGATGGGACGACAGCGCGACCCACGCATCATCCAACCGTTGATTGCCGCGCTGAACGATGAGAATGCCGATGTGCGGCTGAGGGTGGCGCAATCCCTCGGCAACCTCAAAGATGAGGAAACCGTCGCGCCGATGATTACCGCCTTGGCCGATGATGATGAGCGCGTCCGGGCACAATTAGCAAATTCGCTCGGCCTCCAGTGCGATTTCCGTGCTTTGGAAGCCTTGATCGAACTCCTACGCGACGGTAGCCAGATGGTGCGCGTCGCCACAGTAGAGGCGCTGCAAAATCTGCCGGATCAACGCGCTATTATGCCCTTGATGAACGTTATGCTTGGTGATGACGATTACGATGTGCGCCATTACGCCGCCAAGACCTTAGCGCACATCGGCGGTCAGCCCGTCGTGGATGCGCTGCTGCTGGTACTAGCAGGCGAACCGGACGACGAGACGAAAATCTTCTGCGCGGAGATTTTAGGCGGGTTGTTCGACAAACGCGCCATCGCGCCCTTGCAAACCCTGGCGCAAGAAGCCGATGAAGGCGTGAGCGCCACCGCAAAGTGGGCGCTCGGCAAGCTCCGCGCCCCGCTGGATTAATCGCCGCTATACGTGATGCGATAAATCGCGTCACCGTAATCGTCGCTGACGAGCATACTGCCATCTGGCATCAGGATGACATCCATC
>DAOTTT010000393.1:0-2989 GCA_034437635.1 Anaerolineae bacterium
GTTAAGGCCAGCACCAGCCAAAAGCTCATTATAATTTTTATCATAGCCGTATTATAAAATGATTACGCACACTATTCACCTGACGGTTTCCCGCCGCTTTTGAGTTCACCAGCCAACCAAGGGATACCATACCCAATGACCAAATGCCCGGCCTCCGCTAAGGCTTGCCCAAGTTCCTCAACTGTCCTAAACGTCCACCAATGCGCCGCAGAAGGCAAGATCGACACGCCGAAGTCTTCCACCACCAACGCGCTTAAATCACGGTCTGGGGCATCTGCCGGGCGCAAGGTGACACGAAAGCGCGACGGCATCCCCGCAGACCATTCGGTATCGACATAAGCCAGCAATTGACACTCAATGATATGCCCGGCTGCGTTGATAAAGCGAAAGCGCCCACCAGCCCAATGTATAGGACGCTCTTGCAGCGTATAGCCTGCCGCTGTGAACGCCTGCCCGACGACGGTCAATAAAATTTCCCGAAAGTGATCTTGCCGCGACATCAGGATAACCCCCAGACAAGCGGGCGCGTGCGCGGGAACAGTGCATCAAGCAACACCGCCGCCTTTTTATTGACGAAAATTTCTGGCAAGGTTGCCCGTAGCGTATCCACATCATGCCGACCAAAGACTAGATCCAAGAATGTATAGTACGGAAAGCCCGCGTCATGCTTATAGGGCGAAACCGCCTTATGTTCTACCTGTATCATTTTGCCATCTTCAAATGTCATCACAACGCCATACTGGTTAAAGAACATAACGGACAAGGTGCCGCTGTAGTTGTTCGCACCGCTCCGTGCTAAACGCCGTTCCAGCACAGGCCGAATACGATTGAGAAATGCGCTTAAATCCGGCACACGAATATACCACGCAAACGGATCACGAAATGATCCACCATGCGTATAGCGTATCAATTGATCGACAACGGCAGGTATTTGTGTACTCAACTCGATGCTCTTGGGCTTTTTATCATAATCGGCAAAATAGGCATCAGCGGCTTGTTGAATACCCCGTAACACATCATCGAACGCAGCGAGATAACTGGTCTTTTGACCAAGCACAAACGCATAAACCATAATCCGCCCCATAAAGTGATCGAAGTGCACAGCCACATAGCCCACCGGTTCATCATCAATCTCGACCATGAACACATGGAAGCGTAACGCATCAGGATGAAAATCATCGCTGATTTCATAGCGCCAACGCGCCGCATCACGCACCAAACTTACGCCTTCATACTGCGTGTATGTTTGGTTGAGCGCAACTAACGCCGGGATGTCGTTTTCCTCTGCTAGACGCAGCGTGTGTGTCTGTTTTTGGTCATCTTCTAGCGTTGGGATATGACACAACGGGATTAACCCACGCACGCCCAAATCCATCGACATGCCATAACCAAACTGACGATAGTAATGCCCTATCCCGGTGATTGCCTGCACAGGGTGCCCTAATGCCGCACTGCGTTGATGCAACGTTTGCATCAAAATGCGCACCAGACCACGATTACGATACGCAGGATCCGTCGCAACCAGTTCCACCCGGCCAACATCAAACGGCATATCCGCATAATGCCAGGTCTGCGGGATGAGCAGCAAAGCCGAGACGATCTTATCGTTTTCTGCCGGGTCTACGATGACCCAAATATCGTCATCCGTCGTCGTGGAACGCCCATTGAGCAAGTTGCGCGTCCACTCGGCTAAAACGGGTTCATCGCCATCTTCATGCTCGGCGAAAGCATCCATATAAAATTGTGGCAACCGTTCACGGTCTGTCGCCACACCTGTGCTGATCGAGCGTAAGATCAATCCATCATGTATCGCCTTGTTTATCATCAAATTGTCCTATACATAAATGGCACCAGCATTTCACGCTCGGAAAAACCCCCATGTATGCTGACAGAATGCAGGTCGCGGCGGCCATCGTTGATGCGTGATCCTTGCCGCGACAGCAAAATCACATCGCCCACACGATACGGCACTTCAGGGTTAACCGTCGTCGTACCGAACAGCCCCGCACCAATGGCCTGTGCGGATGGCACAGCGACAAGTTCATCCGCAAAGTGTTCGCGCACTATGTCGATAACCTGTTCTTGCATCCCATTGCGCAGATGCAAGTAGCTAAAACGCGCCTCGCCGCCAAACGATGAATACATCGCGTCATAAATCGGCTTGCCGTGTGGGTGTTCGTGCAACTTAATAACGTTAGGCGCATCCACATGACCATGATCGGCGATAAACATCACCAAAGTCTGCCCATCTTGTACGGACGCATCCCGCATTAAGTCCCGCAGGGCGAAGATCTGCTCACGCACCTCGTTGACAATATAAGCGTTTTTCATGCCGTAGATATGCGATAGCGTATCCACTGATGGCCAGTAGAAGTTTAGATAGCAACGTTTGCCGACTGTCTGCCGCAGCACATCCGCCGCCCGCAGCCAAAAGTCACTCTTACCCGCGTGGATTTCCTTCTTTGTCACGCCACGATGCAAGATGAGCGATAAGCCAGTATCCAACAAGTTATAATCCAGTAGCAATTGTGTTTCAACATCATGCTGATTCAAGCGATCAGCAATTGTCGGTGTAGTGACGAAATCTTCCCCACGTATACCCCACTTTCGCAGCGACCCATTCGGCATACTGCCCACGCCCGGCTTAAAGAACAAGATGTTCGCTAAGCCGCTAATCTCCCGCAGGAACATGAGCGTGCCTACCATACCGCTTTCACCCGATGGCCGCGTTGTCCACAGCGTCGGGAGCGCGACCGCCGTTGTCGTCGGTGCAATGGAGGTCAACGGCACAAAACCGCGCCCATCGGTAATTTCCGCGATTGCATCGGCTAATTCTGCGTCTTCCGTCGCTAATTCTTGCAGTAGTTTATAGCCCAAGCCATCGGATAAGATCAGTACAATGCGCTGCGCATCCGGGGCAACCCCACCCCACACCGCAGGGTTTAAAGGTGCTTCGGCGGGAACGCCTAAGCGATCAATGATGGTATGT
>DAOTTT010000394.1:0-8733 GCA_034437635.1 Anaerolineae bacterium
GTTGGAGTTCGCCACTAATGCGCCATTCGTCCAACCGCGCCGCTTACGTTGCACATCGACCAAGCCCAGATGATCCGCGTTGACTTCCGGCAATAATAACGGCACATCGTCCGCCATGCGGTGGGCGCTCGCGTTCGTACAGACCACATGCCCAGCAGCGGCGAGTTCCGTCTCACGGTCTTTTGCAGGTTCTTTTGGCAATGCGGAAAAAATCAACGGCGACTCAAAATCATCTTCTAAGGCTTTGACGGTCAACCCGGCCACCGATGCAGGCGGCAGACCGTCCAACACCCAGCGCACTGCCTCGCCATAGGGTCGCCCGGCGCTACGCGGTGAGCCGATGACTTCCGCCACTTGGAACCAGGGATGCCCCTCTAACAGTTGAATAAACCGTTGCCCCACAGCGCCCGTAGCGCCTAAGACTGCGACGTTTAATTTTTGCATTGTGTTCTCCTAAATACCGACTGATTTTGTCACGACTGCCGGGTAAGACCCGAACATTTTAACAAAGGAAGCCCGCTGCAAGAGCTTCGCCATTACCTGCTGGCACGCGGCATCCTGCCAATGCCCTTCAAAATCCAAGTAGAATACTGGCTCCCAGGGACGATTGCGCCGGGGCCGCGACTCAATCTTGGTAAGGTTCAACCCGGCCTGCGCGAATTCGCCCAAGCAATCATATAACGCAGACGGGCGGTTGCGCGTCGCAAACACAAGCGAGGTCTTGTTATAGTCGCCGCGTGGCGGGTCATCGTGCCCCAGCACAAAGAAGCGCGTGTAATTAAAAGTTACGTCTTCGATGTTCGGCTCTACTACATTGAGTTCATACAATCGCCCGGCCAGTTGACTGGCGATTGCCGCCGTATTGGGGTCTTGTGATTGCGACAAATCACGCGCTGCCCCGGCGGTATCCCATGTCGGGATCGCCTGAATTTTATTCCGCCGTAGATACTTTTCGCATTGGGCCAACGCCTGCGGGTGTGATCGCACCTGTTTAATATCGGCCATACCTAAATCCGGTGGCGCAAGCAATTGATGCCGGACGTGTAAAATCACCTCGGCTTGGATGCGAAAATCATAATCCATCAGCAATTCATACGCTTGGCTGACAGCACCGGCCAGCGCATTTTCTACCGGCAGCATTGCATACTTTACTTTTTGGCTATACAGCGCGTCGAACAAGTCCGTAAAGGTCGCTTGCGGCACAGTATCCACCATATCGCCAAAATGCTGGCGTATCGCTTGCTCGGAATAGGCACCATGAATACCTTGGAAGGCTACTTTGTCTCGCAACCGTTTATCTCCCTATTTTCAACATGACAATATCCATGCCAGCACTCTACACGCGGCTTTAAGCTGCCGCTAGTGTAAACTTTAACGAGTTTATATCCACATATATGATAAATATCACCCTAAAATCATGTTCTGCTACGTTGACAATTCAATTTAATAAATGTTAAACTTTTTGCTGATGCACACCATAAAAACGGCAAACACGGATCATCTTATGCAAGAGACACGACAACTTATCCTTGAGATTTTACGTGAACAAGGTCAGGCAACTGTAGATGACATCGTGACCGCATTACAAAAACGGCGGGGTAAGATAACGGCGGTGACTGTACGCCACCATCTGAACCATTTACAGAAGCAAGACCTCATCACAGCGCCACAACTGCTGCATCGCAGCACACCAGGGCGGCCACAGCATGTTTATGCCTTGACGGATAAAGCGCACGAGCACTTTCCTAATAACTATAAAACTTTAGCAGAAACCCTTTTAAAACAGATCCAAAGCCAACTCCCGCCAGAAGGCGTTAACGTCATTATGGAAGGCGTTGCTGATGAAATGGCCGGGGTTGTCGATGTTAAAGACGCGCCATTGGAGGACCGTCTAAAGGCGGCTGTCGAATATCTCAATGAACATGGATATAACGCCACATACAAACCCTGCGATGAGGGCTTCGTGCTGGAAACATACAACTGCCCTTATCATGAACTCGCGCAATCAACCGAGTCTTTATGCAGTATGGATATGCGGTTAATCTCGTCCATTGTGGGCGTTGTGCCGCGCATCATCACCCGCGTTGCCCAAGGCGATACCAGTTGTCAGTATCTCATACCGGAAAAGTAGTTTTTATAATCATCATCTATTTAATTGACGCACTTGCGTCAGCGTGTTAAACTATCGTTGAATAATGTGACACAGGAGAAATAAGATCATGTCCGTAATGGAACCCGATCAAATCGGCGTAAAGGTCGATAAGCAAGCATTACAAGTCACCCCGGCAGCCGTTGATACCATCCGTAATTTGCTTACACAGCGCGAAATCCCTAGCTATCACCTGCGCGTGTTCGTCGCTGGTGGCGGTTGTTCCGGCCTGCAATATGGCATGGCGTTCGAAGAAAAAGGCGATGCAAGCGATACATTGATCGAAGTAGACGGCGTGAAGTTGCTCTTAGACCCCACCAGCTTAGGCTATCTCTACGGGGCGACCATTGACTTTGTTGATAGTCTGATGGGCGGTGGCTTCCGCATCGACAACCCGAACTCCGCTGGCGGCTGTGGCTGCGGCAAGTCCTTCAAGTCAAAGGACGAGCAAGAAGACGGCTCATTTAATGACGAAGGCGGCTGTGGCACCTGCTCTAGCTACTAAAGACAACACTTCAACCGGGATTGCCATCAATCCCGGTTTTTGATTCGCCTAGCGTTGCAGCAGACTCAGCAAAAAGGCGATGACCCCCAGGCCAATCAGCACCGCGATCGGCACAATCGGCGCAATGTCATCGCTCGGCGTGGCGGGCGCATTATCGCGCTCTTGCAAGACCCCCGGCGGCGCTGGTGATGGCGCTTGGGCGACAATCTCCGGTGGATAAGTAAATGTCGGTAAAATCGGGCGGGCAGCCGCTTGTGGGTCAATCTCACTAGGCAGATTGCCTGCTGCATCAGCTTCACCAGGCGCAGCTATCTCGCGTTGGCTGGCGGCTAAGGTCTGCTCACCGCCGGGGCTGTTCAAAATCGCTTCATACGTCAATGTCGGCCCAAATAGCTCCGGATTGAGCGTCGGCGTGGGTGTGTTCTGCGTCAAATCAGGGATGGCGGATGCATCACCGACCACATCGAACAATTCCCCAAACACAAAGCCGCGTCCATTGCGCGAATTTTCATAACTGATCTGATACCATAGAAAATACTGCCCGGTGATCTCGTATTGCTCGCCAGGGCCGATTACGCCCAGAATTTCTGCTGAAGGGTCGGCATCTTGGCGCACGTTGACCTCGCCGGAGCCTTCTCTGAGTTGCAAGTAAGGCCCGCGCTCCGCCGTCGGCGTAAACGTAGGAAATTCCGTCGCACCGAGTTGCAAGGGAGTCATCATCGGCGCATTCGTCGGAAAAGACAACGGCACCGGGGTCGAGCTTAAGAAAACCTGTGCATTCACATGGGCTGTATGGCGGTCGATTAGCTGTGCCGCGACCAATACAATCGCGCCCAACACCACCATTACGCATAATCTTTTTATCATCTATCACCACGAGATTCGATTGACCAACGATAAACGGCCTTGTTCCGCTGTACGGCGTTCGCCTTCACGCGCCAAAAAGCCTTGATATTCTTGATTACGGATACCGACTGTCACCCAACCGCCTAAATTCAAGGGTGGACGCGCATCAAAAGGCGCACACACAAAGCAATCCGCCGGGAGCCATTCGCCGTTATAACGTCGGCCTATATGCAGATGCGTCGCTGTAGAAAAGCCGCCTTCGCACGATGCCCGCCCAATGGGATCACCCACGTTGACGGTTGTCCCAACGGCAACCCGGTCTTGTGCGGCAAGATGCAGGTAAAATACCGTCCACCCGGTGGATTCGTCGCCGTCGCCATCTAAATCCAGCACCACCGCGCCGCCATCACTGCGGGCAATCACCCCGGCGGCCACTGCCCGCACCCAATAATCAGAGGTATAGCACAAGCGGCCATCGTCGCGCTCATCCGGCGGGGCGAAGTCAATCGCCGCCCACGCGCTACCACTCGCCCAACCACCATGTGCGCCCCCGGTAAAGAACCAAACTTCGCCCGCACCGAACGGCAAGCCCATCTCCGGCTGTACTAAATTTTGCGGCACAAGTGGGTCAACCACATTGGCAAACGGATCACCGAAGTAAGCCACATACAAGCGTAAAAAGCGTGACTCGCCGCTGACCATCTGCGCCCATAGAGACGGTTCAAATTGGGTGCTGAGCAAATACTGTACCGCGACCGTCCCGGCGTTAAGCCCCGGCGCGTATAGATAACGCTCTGTACCGCTAAATTCTAATGTCGCCAAGCCGCGATACTTCCAGCCATAATAGCCCATGTTGAGCATGTTAGCCGCCCACGCCAATTGACGATAAAAGCCGTCACGGTCAACATCAAAGGGGCGTGCCTTCGCCAAAGCTGGCGGATCAGGATCCGACAACCAATTGGCGCTGAGTTCTAGCACAGCCAAAAGCATCCGCGCATCAACGCTATATTCCAAGCTGACCCGCTCTACAATTTGCGCGGCGGTCAGGCGTTCTTCCAAGACGCTGCCGTCAGCTTGGCGCGTATCAACTGTATCCGCAACCCGGTTGATGAAGCCCGGTTGCGCAGCAATAAAGGCATCAATATCAAATTGCGCACTGCCCGGCCCACGCACTAGACGCGCATCCGGCAATAACTTTACGTTAGGGGTTTGCTGGTCAGGGATACCGGGCAACGCGATCACCTGCCCAACCGTGAGCGCGTTAGGATCAATCAAGTCATTGGCCGCTACAAGCGACTCTAACGATGTGCCATATAAGCGGGCGATGCCATACAGCGTATCCCCGGATTGCACAATATGTTGGTCGGCACGGTTAACTTGTGCGTCAAACCGTGCCGAGTTCGCCGTTGGCACAGAGGCGATCTGTACCGGCGGCAACGGTGTCGCTGTCGCCGGTATCGGTGTCGGTGGTAAAGGCGCAAAAGTCGCCGTCACCACGACAACACGCGGCGCATCATCCCCGGTTGATGAGCTTAACGCACACCCGGTCAAAACACCTATGACGATCACAAAAATGACGAGTTGCTTCAACCTCAGCGATAACTCCAGATACCGATCACACCTTCTGCAATGAAAAACGGTACCGCATCAGGTCGCGTTATGTCAAGGATTGCAATCTGACGTTCAGCCGTCGCTATACTAATCTCGCTGAAGACAATATGACTGCTATCCGGCGACCACACGCTATGGCTCTGCGCAAATTGGTTGAAGAAACTGAGCAAATAGATCATCTCATTTGTTGGAATAAAACTACCATATGTGCGCGTTTCCCCAGTCGTCACATCCAGCACCGCCCATTGCAAGCCGTCCTCTTGCATCAACAGTTGCTCTAAGGTCGGGGTAAAATTACTCACATTGAACGATCCACGCGGGGATGCAAACGTGATATAAGCGACATAGCGGCTATCCGGCGACCAGAAAAACGAAAACGCATCGTCAAAGCCACTGGTGGCGACTATCTCACCCGTTATGGTGTCGATCACCGTCACAGGTGTTACGCCCGCCTCGCCCAATGTGCGGAACGCGACATAATTCCCATCCGGCGACCAGTTAAATGCGACCTCGCCCGGCAGGTCATCCACCAAGACTTCGACCTTTTGCCCAACTAAAACGGCCAAATCAGTCGAGCGACGGCTTTCGTTTAAAATGCCGACCAAGAGACGGTCGTCAACGGGCGACCACGCCGGAGCAGGGAAAACGCCCGGTACTGTGTCGTAAAGCTCGATGTCATCATCAGCGACAGTGTAGACACCGATGCTGCGCGTATTGCGTTGGAGCAATAACCGCTCACCGTCCGGGCTCCAGCTATAGTAGAAGGGTGCGCCCTGCCCGACGCGCTGTATATCCGCTTCCGCCCCGGTGCGGATAATATCCACGCCGAAAACACCTTCGCCCAAAAGCGATTGCAACACCGCCAGATCACGACAGCCCTCTGAGGCATCGCATCCACGCGGCGACCATGCCGCATAGGTGAAGATCGCGCCATCACTAACGTTGACCACATCACCGACCGTCACACCATCTACCGAGACAAAAGTCTCTAAGAACGGTTGCGCCGCTGCTGCATCACAACAGAAGTAAGCTAGCTCGCCCCCTTGTGACCATGTCGGCCATTGATATTGCCGCAGCCGCCCGCCGTCGTCCGTCAGGGGATACACGGTATCCGCCGCGAAGTTATACGTGTAAACGTTACCATCCGTGCCGATGTAAGCCACCGAGCCAGGTAACGTCGTCTCATCATCGTCATCTTGTGCCGCAACCGGCAACACCAACAACCCCATACATAAAACCAACCACAACCATCTTTTCACAACACGACCTCACCTATAATCAAACCCTGAGTAAATTAATCTTTGTACTTTGCCGATTCACCAAAAGATAAGCGCGGAAGCCCCTAGTTTTAGCTATGGGGAGGAAGCGCATCTTGTAGTATAATTCAACTGTACACATAAAGCCTAAAGGCACTCCTTTATGGAGCAAACTGTTTAATAGAGGCTGTGTACAAACTGCACCAGCTTTTGCTGGTGGGCAGCTGTCAATCAGCCAGTGCTTAGATGCGCTAGACATGCGTAAGTATGGTCGCATGTTGAACGTCTCCACCCATCTGTGAGGGACAAGCCCCCTGCTTTAGCTGTGGGGTAATTGGCCGTTATACTAGCGGTGACTTTTTAATTATAAAACTAAGGAGAAAAAAATGCCGAGTATTGCTGATATTCAGAATGCAATGGTAGAAGGTTTCCAAGCTGACAAGGCCGAAGGTGTCGATGCGACGATCCAATTCGATCTTGGTGGTGACGAAGGCGGGCAGTTCTACTTGGTCATCAGCGATGGCGAAGTCGCAGCCCACGAAGGTACCGCTGAAGAAGCAAAAATGACCTTAAAATCCACAATTGATGATTATTACAATGTTGCCACCGGCAAAACCAACGCCATGCAAGCATTTATGAGCGGCAAAATTAAAATCAGCGGTGACATGGGACTCGCAATGAAAATGCAGTCCATATTCAAGTCTGGTTGATTGACCCCAAAGGGCGGCCACAATATCGTGACCGCCCTTTTTGATTACAAATCTAACCCGCTGATTTCATTGGCAAGCACGGCATTGCCTATAGCTTCGTCCACCGCTTGGAGCATATCATCGTCGCCTTCGTCCTCGGCTTTTTCAGCCAGCATTTCTAACACGCGGATGGCGTTTCGCCCGCCGATTTCCCCAAGTGACCATACCGCAACAACGGCAATATCCCGGTCTGGTTCGATGGCAAATTCCGCTAAACGCGGCACCGCTTCCTCAAGCTCAAGTTCACCCGCAGCACGCGCTGCTTCATAGCGCATCGCAGGGTCATCGCTGGTAAATTCCTGCATGACCACATCACGCCAACGTTGATCGCAAGACCGCCCCATCGCAAAGACCGCACTCGCCCGCATTTCTGGATACGGACTCTCGTACCCGGTGCGGATCGCTTCGACCAAAAACGGCGTTGTCGTATTGGCGAAGGATTCCAACGCCCGGCGCTTAACCGTCACATCTTCCTCGGCGTTCTGCCAGATTTTCATCGCCGTATCGTAGGCTTTTTGGGTGTCGCCCTCCGGCAACTCACTGAGTTCACCCGCGAGAATATAGCGCCCTAAGCCAATCGTCGCCGTCGCCCGGACATCACGGTTATCATCCTTCAGGGCACGATTAATAAGCAGATTCATCACTTCAAGTGATTGATCTTCCCACAACAAATCAATCGCGGATTGCCGCACACGCGGGTCTGCATCTTGCAAGAATGTGATCGCCAACATGCGATAATCCAACTGGAACATCATCTCGCTGGCTTCCACCAAATACCGCAAGATGGCCCGGCGGATCGGCGTTTCAACCGCATCCCAAGGCGCACGCAATCGCGCCACCTCGTCACGGGTCAAGCCGGATAACCCATAGATTAACGTTGGGTCCGGCTTGATGTCATCGCCGCCCTGTTGGGATAGCGTCGCGATAACCGCATCAAGCGTGGGCTTCTTCTCTGGCTCGGCCAAAAGCGGTTCATCTTCAACCACTTCAGCTTCTACATTGTGTCCTTCTTGTGCGAGCAATTCCGCTAATAGCTCGTCTTCGTCAAATTCATCACTGTCAATATCAAATTCGTCGTATCTCATACACCCTCTACTGGAGCAAATCACTTACAGGATTGAGTAAATCGTTAATTATCAGCAATACACCGAGCGAAAGCAGGAAGATCAAGCCGACCATATGGACGTAACCTTCGCGCTCTGGGGGCACAGGCTTACCCCGGATCAACTCGATCACGGCAAAGACGATGCGGCCACCATCAAGCGCGGGTATGGGCAACAAGTTCGTAAACCCAAGCGCGATGTTAATCAGCGCCATATAACGCAAGAATATGCTGATCGTCTGGTTTTCTATGCTGTCACGTAGGATGACCCCACCGGCTTGACTGACACCCACAACGCTGATGACGCGGCGTTCCTCTGGGGTGGTCAATCCCTGCACTAAACGCGACGGAAATTGCGCGATCTGGTCGAAGACCTCAATCGTGCTATCCACACCGTAGTTAATCGAGTCTGCAACACCACTCGGCACATAATCAACCTGTGCGCGTTGTAAAAACAAGATGCTTTCATCCGGCGTTGCATACTCCGCACGGATGCCAACGCCCATGCGCCCTTG
>DAOTTT010000395.1:0-12408 GCA_034437635.1 Anaerolineae bacterium
ATAAGCCTCCCCGCCCCTGGCACCAAGCCACTCGGTGAAGGGAAGGTCTTATCGGGATTAGTACCGATAAAGTCCGCCCCGGCGCGGATCGCCAACGCCGCCATACGGAGATCGTCATAGGTCAGGTCAAAGTTGATCCCGGCGACAACGACTTGCGGTTTGTCGTCACTGTCGATGTCGAACCCGGCTTCCGCGATGATCTGCCGCAGGCCATCCATGCCAAAGACTAGAATGCGCGTCCCCGGTAAATAGTTCTCTTGGAGATAATCGGCTGTCGCCGTGCCAGATGTCACGATCGCGTCTTCTGGCACGCTATGCACGCCCATCATCGCTAATTTGGCGATGTAGTCGGCGCGAGTTTTGCTACTGTTGTTCGTCGCCAGTGCAAATGGGGTCTGTGTTTCATCCAACCACTGGAATAATTCCAGCATACCGGGCAGCGGTTCATTACCACGCCACAGCACACCGTCCATATCCAGCACAATACCGTCAATCTGAGAAAATTTCATCAGGTAAATTCCAACGTTAAAAATTCAGGAAATGCCGTTATTATAGCGCAGCAAAGCATACTTGTGAGGGGAACGGTTTTTGCGGACGATTATCCTGTTCTTGTTGTTATTGGGTGCGTGGTTGCGGCTGGATGCTGCAACGGACGATGTGCGCTTCCACAGTGATGAAGCCCTATATAGCACCTATGCCCGTAACGCGGCGGTCTTCGGCGCGTGGATGCTAGACGGCCCTGTTGATAAACCCCCACTCAGCATTTACGCGAATGCGCTCGGTATGCACTTATTCGCGGCACAGGTCACACCACAAAACATCATTAATGTCCCGCTCCGCGCCGGAGAATTTGCCGCCAAGATGCCCAACGTCATCGCCGGGATGATGACAATCGCCCTCATCTATCAATTGGCGCTGCATCTCTGGCAAGATCGCCGCATAGCCACACTTGCCGCCGCATTGATGGCCGTTTCTCCGTTTGCTGTCGCTTATAGCGGTTCTGCTTTTACCGATATGCTGATGCTCGTTTTGATGCTAGCCGCGCTGATAGCCGCGCTCAAGGAACGAGCATTGCTGGCCGGGTTCTTACTCGCGCTGAGTGTGGCCGCCAAGCCGCAAGGTATCTTTTATCTGCCGTTGCTGGTGGTATTGCCGCAGCCCAACTTAAGGCGCTTACCGGGGATCATCGGCGGGTTTGCGCTTGGCTTTGGGGCGCTCACGCTGTGGGATGCCGCCCGCCCTGAGACCAGCTTTTGGGCGTTAGGTGCGACCAACATCAGCCAAGGGCGTTTTATCGCCCCCATAGCGGATTGGCCGTCACGCTTACAAGAATGGCTCATCCATGCAGATGGATTACTAGGCTTAAGCGTCCTCACATTGATCGGCGCGGTGGTGGCGCTGCGGGCGATGCCGCGTGGTGGGTGGCTATGGCTGTGGATGCTGGGATTTTGGGACGTGCATTGGCTCGGCGCTTTTTACACCTTTGACCGTTACTTGCTGCCGCTTGTACCGCCGCTGGCGCTTTTAGCTGCGTTTGGCCTGCGGCAGATTAAGCACGCTTATGGTCTATCTATCGCCATGATTATCGTGCTAGGCATACCCGGACACCATGACCCACGCGCTGATGTCTTCCGTCCAACGCAACCGGATGCTTATATCACATTGGCGGAGTGGCTCAACGCCAAGCCACTCGGTACGATTATTTATAATCACTGGTTGGGGTGGGAGATGGGATACTATCTCGGCGCATGGACGGATAAACGCAGCGTTTACTATCCAACCGCAGCCGAACTCGCAGCCGACGCGCTTAATAACCCAGATAGTGCGCCACGTTACTTTATTGTGCCCAGTTCGCGGGATGCCAGCGCATGGTTAGCCGCCCTGCACGACAACGGCTTTGCCATCGCATTAGCTTACGCCGCTGACGATATAGCCGTTTACGCGCTTATTCCTCCTTGGGCGGTATCCGCCGGGTAGGTTTACTCGCGGCTGTATCATCATCGTTCTTGTCTTTCGGGCGGAGCCGCTTAAGCCGTTGGATCATTTTGTCCGGTGCGGGTGTTTTTTGGCGGTGAAGTTGGGTCGCCGCCGCGTGGGATGGAGCATCTTTGCGCGGTTGTGTATCGTCTTTAGCGGATGCCGGGTAGCGTTCGCGCCAATCTACCAAAAACGACGACATCCATTCAAGTTCCGCTTTCATGAGGGCGATACTATGCGTATACAGCGCAGCGATGTGCATCGACATGTCTTCATCACCCTGCTGCCGCGCATACGACCGCTCGACCGCGTCCAACCGTTCTTTGAGTTCTGCTTGATGCTGGACCATAACACGATAAACTTGTCGCGGCTTAAGTGCGGACAAATTCGCCAAACCAAGCTCAAAGCCTGTGCCCAATGAGCGCGGTTGTCGCAACAAATCAGAAACCGCCGTTTGTAATACCCCGCGCCCGGCTTCGGTCAAGCTATAGACTTTGCGGCCTGGTGTGCGCCCCGTAGCCCGTAACTCACTTTGTAAGAGATTGCGCGATTCCAGCTTATTCAAGATATAATATACGGAGGAAAACCCTACTGTCAGCCATTCCCGCAAGCCACGCTCATCAATCACCCGTTGGACTTCGTGGCCGAAACGCGGCCCTTCAGCTAACAGGCTTAAGATTGTCAATTCTGCGTCAGTCATCAGTTCTTATCCGAGCGCCCCTTGCGGAGCAATTCTTGTACGGTAGAAATGAGGTTATTCGCCAGATAGGGCTTGGTCAAATAACGGTCAGCGCCAATGGTCAACCCTTCGCGGATGCGATCCGGGTCGGCCAATGCCGATAGTATAATAATCGGCAGGTAGTCAAAGCGTTCTTTGCTGCGCATTTGTTTTAAAAATTCAATCCCGCTGACATCAGGCAACATCATATCCAAGATGACGATCTGTGGCAACGGGTCTTGCTTCAAAATTTGAGCGGCTTCGCCTGCCGTCGTCGCAGACAACGGCATCATATTGGCGCGGTTAAGCAATGTAGAGACTAACCGTTGCAAAGCCGCGTCATCATCAACTACAAGAATACGTGGTTTTTCGTCGGATGACACGTCTTTACCCCTTTTATGGATTTGTACCTTATATGATTTAAGGTTACAATGATCGCCAGACAAGAACAAGTTTCGTGCTTAATTTTACATAGAAACTGCACAAAATCATTTGCTATAATAGATCAGTCCCTAAAACATCAAAGGGAGATTATTGAATGTCTCGACGGCTTTTCATCATGTTGATCGTCTTAAGTGTAACGGTCACAGCTTGCAACCGCCAAGCTAGCGACCCTGTAAATGTGGTTAGCAACGCCCAATCCGCCGATGATCAGGTATCCGCAACACCCATGACCATAGCGGAAGCGACGGCAGACATAACGCCTTCCCTAGAACCCAGCGGGACGGAAGGTATTCCAGTTATTATATCGACGGCTGTCGAGCCAACGGCGACAGAAATCCTCGCAACTGCGACGGAAACGACAACGCCCACGGCAACCGTACCGACGGCGACACCGACGATCACCATGACAAGCACCCCGGTCATGTCGCCGACGTTTACCGCGCAGCCACTCAACACGGATATTCCGACGAATACCCCGTTCCCAGCGGCAGTGCAAGCGACAGTGACTATCTCACCAACGGCAACAGCGACTGCGATCGCCATACAACCGACCAATACCCCGTTGCCAACCAACACAGACTTACCAGCGGTCGTCACACCGGGTAGCCCACAAGGGAACAACAGCGCCGTCAACACACCGACACCGCTGCCGACCAATACCCCGATGGCGACATTGGAGCCAACACCCACAGACATTGGGGATACAACAGTCAACAGTGTGGACGCGACAACGGATACAGAAGTCCCCACGACGACAACCGAACGTGAAATCAGCGAAGAGTGCATTTATGTCGTGCAACGGGGCGACAACCTGTTCCGCATTGCGCTCAATAATGGCGTAACACTTAACGCGATGATCGCCGCAAACCCCAGCATCGTCACCCCAACGCTGATCTTGCCGGGTGATGAACTGGTGATCCCTGGTTGTGAGCCGGAAGAGCCACAAACAGTTATCCCGCCAGCCGGGGGCGAAGGTGAAGAAGACCGGGGCATCTTGGGCAATGGAGAGACCTTGCACCGTGTCGCCGCTGGAGAAACACTCTTGCAGATTTCCCGCCGTTATGGGGTAACAATCAACGCTTTAGTCGAGCGCAACAGCTTGGCCGACCCGAACCGCCTTTCCGTCGGGCAAGAGCTTATCGTCCCGCCACCCGGCAACTAAACCAACCACACTAAACCGGGGGACGCTATCCCCCGGTTTTTAATTTGACAAACGCCCCGCATAGATTTGCAAATTATCAAACGTGACATCCAGGCGTATCCCGGCTTCAGTCGCAGCAGCGAAACCGACCCGCCCTTCGCTATAGGTACTATCACGCGCATCAGCTACGAACACATCGTTGATATATAACGCCAGATAATCGTCAATGCACACCACACGAATGACGTTGCGCCCTGCGCCTTCTCGTACTGCGTCTGTCTGTGCCCATTTGATAATCGGCTCCAGATCGCCCTGGCGACCACGCCGTATGCTATACGTACCATCCCCGCCGATGAGAAAGTAGTAACCATTGGCACTGTCCGAGTCGAAGGAACCCCGACACGCCACGCCAAAAGCGTTATTGCGATGTGCTGAGAGTTGCACTGCATCGACTTCAATCACGACGTTATCATATGCCTGGATGCCATACCCGCGCACGTAAGACGCGACATTCGTCTGGATGCGATACACGCCGTTATCCACGCCGACGCTCACAGCGCCCTGCTGTTGGTTGTCCCAACCGATGTTATCATCAAAGCTATTGGTATCAAGTAACTGCCCTAATTGGTACGTAACCTCCGGCGACCGGGGCAAGCCACTACAGGCGGATAAAAACACGATAAGGAGGAACGCGAGAACTCTATACATGACCCTTATTTTCCGTTAGGATAGATGTATAACTATGATACGTGATGTATAATCAGCGGTAAAAGCTGAAAAGTGAGAGAATGGTGCGCGTTCGCACCGGGGATTAATTGTTGCTATGATTGAGGTAGTAATTGACAGTATCCGTGTTAGCTTGATGTCCCAACATCGGGTGGTCATTTTAAAAGAAACCAACAGCGACC
The DNA here is from genome assembly GCA_034437635.1 of Anaerolineae bacterium. Taxonomy (GTDB): domain Bacteria; phylum Chloroflexota; class Anaerolineae; order Aggregatilineales; family Phototrophicaceae; genus J038. The sequence continues at coordinate 5,189 of DAOTTT010000395.1, forward strand.
GCCTGCTGCCAATCTGGATTGGACCATACGAAGCGGATGCCATTACAAGTGAACTACAGGAAGATACGCCCTCACGTCCCATGACCCACGACTTGCTTAAGTCTACCATTTATGAGCTTGGCGCACGGGTCGTCCATGTCTATATTAGCGAATTGCGCAACGATGTCTACTATGCTCGTATCGTCGTTGCCCTGGAAAATGACGAACAAATTGAAATTGACTCGCGCAGCAGCGATGCAATCGCCTTAGCTGTCCGTGCAAATGTGCCGATTTTCGTCGCACAATCTGTTTTGGATAAAGCCGCCATCCGCCCGGATGAAGATGTCCAAGATAAGATCGAAGAAGAGGAAGAAGCCAACGTAGACGAAGGCAAACTGAGCGCATTTGCAGACTTCGTCAACTCGCTTGACCTTGACCTGGACGAAGACGACGACAAGTAACCACACGGTTGAATTTAACCTATGCAACTCAAGAAAACGGTGCCTCTGCCACCGTTTTCTTGTCTATATGGGGGGACTATGACAGAAACAGGCATACCTGACATTCCTTATAGCCAAGAAGCCGAAGAAGCCGTTATCGGCGCTGTGCTCATTAGCCCAACGGCGTTTGTCAACCTTGTGGCCTTTTTGCAGCCGAACGATTTCTTTCTCTTGCGGCATAAATATATCTGGCAAGCTATGTCTCAACTGCACGAACGGCGCGATGTGATCGACGTTATTACCCTCAGTCAAGAACTACAAGAACTTGGCACGTTGGAAGACATCGGCGGAAATGCCTATCTCGCACAGTTATTATCGCTTACTCCCTCCTCCGTTCATGCGGAAAGCTACGGGCGCATCGTTGAGCGTACATCCATTAGGCGGCGCTTATTGGTCGCCACAGATGAGATACGCAGCTTAGCGCTCAACGAAGAGATGCCGATTGACAATGTGGTGCAAGAGTCGGAGTCGCGCTTGTTTATGGTGACGGAGCGCAAGACCAAGCGCGAGTTCGTCAGCATGAACGAAGCCGTTAACGAGTACTTCGATCAAATCGAACATCTCATCAATTCCGACACACAACGGCTTGGCGTGCCGTCTGGATATCGAGATTTAGACGCGCTTTTAGGCGGCTTCCAGCGGTCGGACTTATTGATCTTTGCGGGTCGTCCAGGCATGGGAAAAAGCTCGTTTATGCTATCTACCGGCGTGAACATCGCCCGCTTCGGCGCACGGGTCGCCATCTTCACAATGGAAATGGGCGTTGACCAACTGGTGCAGCGCATGATCTCGATGGAAACGGGCATCAGTACCCAAAAGCTCCGCTTGGGCGATCTATCGCAGCATGAGTATAATCGCTTCGTGGAGGCCGCCGGACGGGTCAGCCGGTATCCAATCTTTGTGGATGACACCCCGGCGCTCAACCCGAACCAGATGCGAACAAAGTGCCGCCGTTTGCAACATGAGCATGGTCTCGATATTATATTCGTTGATTACTTGCAGTTGATGAATGCAGGCGGGAACTATCAAAACAACCGCGTGCAAGAGGTCAGTTACATCAGCCGTCATCTAAAAGAACTCGCACGCGAACTTAACGTGCCGATCTTCTCCGCTGCGCAGCTTTCACGCGCGGTAGAGCAACGACAGGATAAACGGCCTGTGCTCAGCGATTTGAGAGAATCCGGGTCTTTGGAGCAGGACGCTGATATTGTGATGTTTTTGTACCGTGATGCCATTTACAACGAAGCCACCGAGTTTCCTAATCAAGCCGATGTCATCGTCGCCAAGCACCGTAACGGCCCCACCGGGACCATTTCGCTGTACTTCGAGCAATCGCTGACCAAGTTCATCGACGGCGTAACCCGCAGCGTTGACCTAGGAGAGTAAGCGATGCAGTTTAAGGGATTTGCACCGGGGCGCTTTTCGTTCGCGCAGATACCAGAGCCATTTTTCACAGAGATTGTCCCACAAATTGACGATCTGGCCGAACTTAAGCTCGTGCTTTTTTGCTTTTGGGCGCTCCCACAAAAAGATGGGGACTTCCCCCATTTACAATGGCAAGAATTTGCCAGCAATCAAGCCTTGATGCAGGGATTGTTAGCCGCACGCCCTAGCGCCAAGCCGGAAGACACTTTGCAAGACACACTCCGTCGGGCGACAGAGCGCGGGGTATTGCTGCATGTGACCGTATTGCTCAACGAGAAACCGAAGGCGCTTTACTTCGTCAATACGGAGCGGGGGCGCTTGGCTATGGCGCAGATCAAAGCGGGGGCATGGCAAACAGGAGCGACACCCGATGTCGTCCATATCTTGCCACCGCGTCCTAATATCTATAAGCTATATGAAGAAAATATCGGGCCTCTAACGCCGATGATTGCCGACCAATTGAAAGATTTAGAGACGGTGCATAGCTTCGATTGGGTCGCAGAGGCCATCCAAATTGCAGTGCTCAATAACGCCCGCAATTTACGCTATGTTATCGCTATTTTGGAACGCTGGGGCAAGGAAGGGAAGATCGACAATGAGCAAGCTAGAGGAAGCACTGCGGAAGATCCAGAAATCGACGAGGATGAATTCCTCAAGCACTTCAAGCGATAGTGATAATGACACCTGCCCTATCTGTCATCAATACGCCATATGTGGCGGCCTGGGGATGCTCCGCTATGATGTCCCGACAGACGACCCGAATTTTGGCAAGATGTACCGTTGCCCCAATAATGCCCAAGACGTTGATTTAGACTGGCAAGCACGGCTGCGTGGCTTGAGCAACCTGCAAGCCTTTAAAGATAAAATATTTGATAATTTTACCTATGATGGCCCTACATATACCGAAAACGAACGTCATTCTTTAAAGCACGCCTTACACAGTGCGAAAAATTTTGTTCAAAATCCCAAAGACCGCTGGCTATTGCTGGAAGGTTTATATGGCACAGGTAAGACGCATCTCGCGGCGGCTGTCGGTAACGCCTTTATCGACCAAGGCGAAGCCGTTTTATTTATCACCACGCCGGATCTACTCGACCACCTGCGGTCGTCTTATGGGCCAACGTCAGAGATTAAATATGACGATCTCTTTGACCGCGTGCGCAACGCGCCCCTGCTCATCCTTGACGATCTCGGCGTAGAAAACCCTAGCCCCTGGGCACAAGAAAAATTATTTCAGATCATCAATTATCGTTATGTAACCATGCTACCGACAGTCATCACCACCAATACGGACTTAGAAAAGGTGGATCGACGCATCAGCAGCCGTATGATGGATACCAACATCATCACCCGTGTTATCATCAACGCGCCGGATTATCGGTCAATTTCTCGCACAGAACAGGAAAAACTACGGACTAACCTTAATCTGTATGCGAATATGACATTCGATAATTTTGACATTTACAATCATGTGACCCCTGATGAACAGGGCAATCTGCGGCGGGTGGCTGCCGCACTGGAGGATTACGCCCAACATCCCGAAGGATGGATTTTTCTTCACGGGAGGTTTGGCACAGGCAAGACGCACCTAGCCGCATCCATCGCCCACGAACGCCAGCGACAAGGCGACAAGGTGATGTTTCTCACCGCGCCGGATCTATTAGATTATCTGCGCGTCACCTTCGGCCCGAATGCCACGACGACATTTGACCAACGGTTAAACGAACTGCGCGAAGCCGATATGCTCATTATCGACGACCTCGGCACAGAAAGCGCCACCCCCTGGGCAAAGGAAAAGCTATTCCAATTGCTAGATTACCGTTACTTAACCCGTGCAGCGACGGTCATCACGACATCGCAAATAATAATCAAAATTGATAAGCGCATTCAAACACGCATCATGGACGAGCGCGTCTGTGTACAATATATACTGGATGTACGCAGTTATGCCTTCCGCCTTAAGGGGATTTTCCCTAAAAACGACGCATGAATAGTTACACAACGACCACCTATAATCGGCAAAATCGGCGGGCTGTATCAGACTTGCTCTTTTATAGCCACCACATACAAACGCACCTAGACTGGCACGATGCCGAAGGCTGGATCAATACGGATGAAGCCGTGACGCACCTAGCATGGAAAGACGCACTGCTAACGGGCATCCTTTCCGTCAGTCCACCGCTCAACGGGGCAACATGGGTGCGTGTGCTTGGCGTGGGCGATGCCTCGCCGGTTGTGGAGGTTGTCCCGGCGTTGTGGCACAGCCTCAACACCATACTCAAGCAACAGCAAGTGAGCGCCATCAATTGGCTTTTAACGGAAGATTGGCAGAACGATCTGATGAGTAAGCTCGGCTTTAGCTACCAAGATCAAATTATCACCTTGCAGCGCGAAGGCTATGATTTGCCCAATCATGTCCACCTGCCCGGCTTACGGTTGCGCCCAGCGACCAGAACTGACGCGGAAATTATGGAACAGGTCGATCATGCGGCATTTGCCCCACCCTGGCAAAACAGCACTCAAGACATTACCCATGGGCTACACGTAGCAGCGACAAGCACCATCGCAGAATATGAAGGCGAAGTCGTCGGCTTCCAAATGAGCACCTTATACCAAAAGCACGGCCACCTTGCCCGGTTAGCCGTACATCCCAAAATGCAAGGTAAAGGCGTAGGCCGCTCACTCTTGAGCGAGCTTATCACGTATTTCTTGCGCCGTCGTGTGCGCACCATCACTGTCAACACACAAGCCAGCAACACCCGCTCGCGCCATCTCTATGAACGCTTTGGGTTCCGCCGCAACTACTATGATATGCCCGTCTGGATAGCCTACCTATAGAGGGATTAAAACGCTTATGTCGATGATTTATTATGACACTGATGCTGATCTCAACGTGCTCATCAACCGCACCATTAGCGTTATTGGCTACAGCACACTAGGCCGTGCCATCGCGCAAAACCTGCGGGATAACGATCTTACAATAATTGTGAGTGGCACACACGACGACCAAGTGCAAGCACAAGCGGACGGCTTCACCGTTGCGACAATCCCCAACGCCACCCAACAAGGCGACATCCTGATTTTGGCGATACCAGATGAGCAGATGACCAGCGTTTACATGAGCGACATTTCACCGCACATCCGCAAGGGGCATGTGATGGTCGTCACCAGCGCCTATAACATCGCCTTTGGGTTTATCGAACCCCCGCCCTTTATTGATATTGGCCTTGTCGCGCCGCGCACCATCGGCGAAGCCCTGCGCCGCAATTTTGAAAGCGATCAAGGCTCGATGAGTTACTTAGCTGTGTGGCAAGATGCCAGCCAAAATGCCTGGGATACGATGTTAGCGATGGCTAAGGCTATGGGATCATTAAAATCAGGCGCTATTGAAATTAGCATCGAACAAGAGGCTGAACTGAGCTTGTTTATCCAACAGGCGATCTTACCCGCCTTCCATCATCTCATCACCAAAGCCGCACACTTGCTCCTACGGGAAGGCTACCCGGCGGAGGCCGCATTGACCGACCTCTATCTCTCCGGCAAGTTCACAGATTTTGTGATGCAATCTGCCCGGAGCGGCCTACTCCACGCGCTACAGATGACCAACCTCACCGGGCAATATGGCACCTTCAGCCGTTTGGAACGTTTCGACGACCTCAAGCTGGAGCGCCTGCTTGAAGTCACGTTAGAGGACATCCGTAGCGGCAAATTCGCCCGTGAATGGTCACAGGAATACGCTGACGGGCATCCGCGTTTAAGCCGTCTAATTAGACAACAAGAACGACTTGATTTGTGGGAACTAGAACAGCAAACCTTTGATATGAAAGACCAACCGCCATTTGATGAGTTTGATGTCTAGTCTCAATACAATGGATATACAGAAATATGATAAGGTAGTTTTAGAAAAAAGTTTTCCACGACAGGTAAAATAAAACATGGAAGCAGAAATTATAGAACTTATCGCTGAACTCAACACTGATGATGCTGACAAACAACAATCCGCCGCGATAAGCCTCATCCAAATCGGGGAGCCTGCCGTTGAGCCGATGATCCTTGCTTTACAAGATCAAAACGCGACGGTACGTTATCTCGCGGCTTGGGTTTTAGGCGAGATTGGCGACGACAAAGCCGTAGTCCCCTTGATTAACGCCCTACATGATGCCGACAACAATGTCCAAGAATGGGCGGCAAAAGCATTAGGGGAGATCGGCGACGAACGCGCCACAGAGCCACTTATGGCCTTGCTCAAAGATGAAAGCCCACACACCCGCCGTAATGCCGCCGCCGCCCTGGGTTGGATTGGTGATTCGCGGGCGGTCGATGCGCTCATGGCAGCATTGGGCGACCGCGACCAAATCACCTGCGGCTCTATCGCTGCGTCTTTGGGGTTACTTGGTGATAAAAACGCCGTACCCGCCCTCACACAGATGCTGGTCAACGATGACGAGTGGGTGCGCATCCGAGTAGCCAAAGCCCTGGGGCAACTAGGCAGCTATCACGCGACAGAAGCCCTCATCGCCGCACTGACCGACCCCAAAGAATGGGTGCGTTATAACGCGGTATGGGCGCTTGGGGAAATATGCGACGGTCGCGCTTTTGATCCTTTGTTGGAACTGCTCAACGACCTAAGCATGAACGTGCGGCGCATCACCATCGAAGCCTTTGGTAAACTCGGCGACCCACGCGCCATTGATAAATTAGAAAAAATATTAAGCAGCGACGTTGACCCTATGGTAAAACATGCTGCGCATATTGCCTTACAGGAACTTGGAGAGTAAATTTGCGTGATCTCGCCACATTGATTCAACACCTTGGCGCAGCCGATGCGCAAGATCAGGAAAACGCCGTTGATGAACTAGTTCAGATCGGCACACCCGCTGTTGATGCACTCATTGATGCGGTAAATGATGGCGATGCAACCGTGTGCGGCAACGCGATTGAAGTCCTAGGCCGCATCGGTGACCCACGCGCATTAGGCACCCTCATTATCGCCTTACAAGATAGCGATCATAATGTCATCATCGCCGCCATGAACGCCTTACGCCGCATCAATGACCCACTGGCGATTCAACCCTTGATTAACTTCCTGACTGAAGATGATCTTTATCTGCACTTTTACGCCACCCATTCGCTGAGTCAAATTAACCATCCTAGCACCGTTGAGGCGCTTTTAGAGGCGCTAAAAACCAGCGAAGACCCAAACGTACAGCATGGGTGCATTGTGGCGCTTGGACGCTTAGGCCACGCACAGGCTATCAAACCATTAATTACGCTGCTCCAAAGCGACCAACCCAAGATTCGCTACAGCGCCGTCTA
>DAOTTT010000396.1:0-4710 GCA_034437635.1 Anaerolineae bacterium
TGGATATTGTGCTGGTCGGCGGCAAAGCCGACAATGCCGATCAGGTCAAGGCAGCGATGCACACCGCGTCGGTTGACCTCACACAACGCACCACCCTACCAGAGCTTGCGCACATCATCCAAGGTGCGACGATCTACATTGGCGCGGATAGTGGCGTGATGCACTTGGCCGCCGCTGTTGGCACGCCAGTTGTCGCCCTCTTTGGGCCAAGCAATCATCAAGCGTGGTCGCCCTGGCAACCAGACGGCAAGACAGCGATCTTACGTAGCGATGTCGCGTGCAGCCCTTGTAGCTATGTCGGGCACAGCATCGGCCTGCGCGACGGTTGCCCTGCACGAACCTGTATGCGCCTCATTAAAGCGGCGCATGTCGTCACCACCGCGCAACAGCTAATTGAAGGGCACATGATGACCGCAACAACCGACGAGATCACATTCCCGCGCACATGGGAGCGCATCCGCGTTTTGGGGTTGCCTGTCGATGGCATCACTTATGCACAGTGGTTGGATTTAATCGCCCAATGGGTAACACAGGGGGAGCGTGCCTATCATGTCTGCACCACCAACCCGGAATTTATCATGATTGCACAGGATGACAGCAACTTTCATAACATCCTGCAACGGGCGGATTTATGCGTGCCGGATGGCGTGGGCTTGCTATGGGCGGCGCGACGACTCGGCCAACCGCTCCCGGAGCGCGTCACTGGCTCCGACGGCGTACCTGCTATTGCCGAACGCGCAGCACAAATCGGATGGCGATTGTACTTCTTGGGCGCGGCTCCTGGCATCGCGGATCAAGCCGCCGATGTCCTGCGTGAACGTTATCCCGGTGTGCAGATCGTCGGCATATATAGCGGCAGCCCTGCACCAGAAGAAGAAGATGCTATCGTCGAACGCATCAACGCCAGCCAAGCCGATATTCTGTTTGTCGCGTATGGTGCACCCAAGCAGGATAAGTGGATTGCGCGTAATCTGCCGCGCTTACAAGTCAAAATGGCGATGGGGGTTGGCGGTTCGTTCGACTTTATCGCCGGGACTGTCCCGCGTGCGCCAGAGTGGATGCGGCAGCTCGGCCTAGAGTGGCTCTACCGCCTATATCTTCAACCCTGGCGCATTAAACGGATGCTCCGCTTGCCGCGCTTCGTCTTCGCAGTGTTAAGACGCGGCGCAACTTAGCAGCGCGAACTAGCAGCGGAACCTAGCGGTTACGCCCGTATTCCTCGTGGCTGGAAACCCAGTCAGACGATGCAATCGCTGAACCGAGTGAAAGTTCCCCGGCCAGGACAACACCGGAGATAATCTCCGCGAATTTGTTTACCTTATTGCGGCCATAGCAACCAAGCACTTCCAAACATTCGCGCTGCGTTGCCAAGCCTGTACCACCGCCATAAGTCGCCACAATTAACGATGGAATAGTCATGGAGATGTAAATATCACCGCCGGGGAGCATCTCGGAGTAGAGTAGCCCCGCCGACGATTCCGACACATTCGCTACGTCTTGCCCGGTGGCGATGAAGATCGCCGTGATCGCGTTGGGCGAGTGTGCGCCGTTGTTGTTCGCACCGGAGAAGAACGCGCCCATGCCCGCCACTTTGGACTGATAATACAAGTCTTCGGTATCCACGCGCATCACCTGCGCCAGAATATCCTTCTTGATGACCGCTTCTGCCGTCACGCGCTTGCCGCGTGTACGCATAATGTTGACTTGTGACGCTTTTTTATCCGTCGCAAAGTTGGATTCCAGATAAAAATGGCGGATCTTCGGATAGTGGTCGATGATCCAACTGCACGCGGCAAAGGTCGCACGGCCAACCATATTTTGCCCGGCGGCATCCCCTGTGCTGTAATTAAAGCGCAGATACACAAACTTGTTGGTCAAATAGGGGTCAATATATTGGAGTTTCGCCACAGATGATGTGGATTCCGCGTGTTCGCGGATGACGGTTATATTTTCATCTACCCATTTGACAAACTCGCGGCCATCGCGGGCATTCTCAAAGACGAAAACAGGCGCACGTTGCATCGCATCGCCGACAACGGTCGTGCGCACACCACCACACATATTGAGGAGCTTGATACCACGATTGTAAGAGGCAACTAGCGTGCCTTCAGCGGTCGCCAATGGAATGAGGAAATCCCCTTGGGCGTGTTCCCCTTGGATGTGCAACGGCCCGGCGAACCCCAACGGGATTTGTGCTACACCTGTGAAAGACTCGACATTGCCCTGGGTCATATGCGGGTCGAATGAATAGTGCTTGATGTGCTCTAGCTCTGTGTTGGTATATTCAGCGACAAATTTTTGCCGCGCCTTGATGATGTCTTCGGTGTAATCATCTTTTTCATCGCGGGGGATGCGGATTAAATGTTCGTCGGACTCGACAATGCCGTCTTCCACGCTGATCTTCAGTTCTCCGAATGTTTCGGCAACTACAATAATTTTAAGCGCGTGTTTGCCCGCAGACAAGTGATCGATGTCCATGACGATGGTCAAAACCTGCTTGAGCGGTAACGGGATCGGGTCAAAGCTATCGCCACCTAGCGGGATCACGTTTCCATCGCCCATATCAGCTTTGATCTTATCAAGCGGGATCGACTTGTCATCAATACTAATTGATTTTACTTCGGTGACAGTGGTATCGGCCAAGCGATTTTTGAGGGCAAACTTTACACCACCATCTTCGATATTCTCGAGACTATTGAAGGTGTAAAGCTGCTTCAAAATCATGCTAGGGATGGTCATCTCTGGTGCAGCCATAATCATTTACCTCTTAAATAACATAAGTTGACTGAAAAGCGCAGAAAACCGCGAATACATTTTAAAGATAACATCTTTTGGTCATTTTTTTTAATTTTGAACCATTTTGCGGCTTTTTGCGTATAACATTATACAGCGCGCTGGAATCGTCAGATGACCATTTTTTGAGGAGACCAGAAATGCATTTAGGCACACAATATCAACTTGACCGTCAATATCGGAATGAACGGGAACGCGAAGCCATAAAAGAACGCAACCGCTTCCGTTTGAGTCGCAATAAGAAGCAACAGCCCATTATCGAAGAGCAGATCAACGCGGAAGAAGAAGAATAGGCTTTCACCCTGTATTTTTGCGACGAATACCTCATAATAAGGGCGTTTTGACCGTCAATAACAAAACGCCCTATCGTGCAAAAATTAATCACACAACTTGCCAACCAAACAATCGCCGTCATCGGTGATGTCATCTTAGACGAATATCTCATGGGTAAGGCCACCCGCATGAGTCGCGAAGCGCCTATCCCGGTGTTAGAATACGAAAATCGCCGTTTGATCCCTGGTGGTGCGGCTAACCCTGCCGCGAATATCACCGCACTGGGCAGCCACGCCTATCAGCTTGCAATCGTCGGGGCGGACGACTTCGCCGTACAACTTAAGGAGACCTTACAAGAACGCGGTATCCATACCGCGCACCTCATCACCGACCCACAGCGCCCAACCACCGTTAAAACGCGCATCATGGCACAAATGGGCTTGCGCTTCCCGCAGCAAGTCGCCCGGTTAGATCGCCTATCACGCCAACCAATCGCCGACGACATCGCTCAACGCCTACTTGACGCGGTGCTGGCCTTGCGCGGTTCACTCGATGCGGTGCTGTTTTCGGATTATCATGCCGGGGTGCTCACTCCGGATCTTGTCAACGCGGTGCGCGATGCCCTGCCGGGTGTCGTCATCGCCGCCGACGCACAAGGCGAACTCGATAAATATCATGGTTGTATGCTGGTCAAGTGCAACGCGGATGAAGCCCGCGCTTGTCTCAAAGCAGAATTACAGACTGATGATGATTTTAATGTGGCCGCTCGTCGCCTTTACGATACGCTCCAACTCACCGGCGGCATGGTCATCACACGCGGCGCAGATGGCGCAACGTTTGCCACAGCCGACGCGGTGCATCACTCCCCGGCACCATCCATCATAGACGTTTACGACACAGTCGGCGCAGGTGATACCGCCATCGCCGTGATGACGATGGGCATTGTCGCCGGAGCCAGCTATGCTGATGCCGTCACTCTCGCCAACTTCGCCAGCGGTTTAGTTGTGCGGCGTGTCGGCAATTACGCGCCATCCCCGCAAGAACTCGCTCGCGCCGTCGCGATGTGGCGTTAAGACAGGAGCTTTTTATTATGATGAAACATGCACCAGACCCGGAAACGTTCAATCAATTGGTATGGCAAATCACCCGCCAGATCCCACAAGGGCAAGTCAGCACATATGGACAAATCGCATCCATCATCCCGCCGCCTGACGGCGTGGAGCCGGACGATTATAAGCGATTAGGCGCGATATGGGTGGGGCAAGCTCTCAACCAAACACCAGCAGATCAAGGCATACCCTGGCAGCGCGTCATCAACAGCAAAGGCGGCATTAGCTTACCCGGCGCAACCGCCGACCAACAACGTCAACGCCTGCTTGCAGAGTCTATCGTGTTTGATAACAAAGGCTTGGTCGATCTGAATCGTTATGTATGGGACGGCCCTGATGCAGATTGGCTCAAGGAGCGTGGCTTGCGCAAACCACAATCACTGCGCAAGCCAGGGAGTGATATGCAGCAGCTTTCGTTATTCTAAATTCATCGAAATTATGCGGCGGAAACCACCTGCTTTAGCGGGTGGAGGAAGCCGCTTCTCCTTTCTGGTAGCTGTAACCGTCTGATTTGTGTAGATGGGTACAGTGGCGG
>DAOTTT010000397.1:0-5731 GCA_034437635.1 Anaerolineae bacterium
GCGGGGACTTCAACCGGAACTTAAACGAGCCGTCGCTGAAGACGGTGATCTCCGCCGGGACGATCTCGCCCATACGGTCAGATGTACGTGCATTATAATCTTTGCAGAACCCCATCAGATTAATGCCGTGTTGCGCCAACGCCGGGCCAATCGGCGGTGCTGGGTTGGCTTTACCGGCAGGTATCTGGAGGGTCACAATCGCCTTGACTTTCTTCGCCATTGCTTAAATCCTCTTACCTGGACAATACAAAACCCGGCTATTATAGCAACAACCCGCCGGGTATGAATAGGCTTAAACGCGCTCGACTTCCAGGAAGTCCAACTCAACCGGCGTTTCCCGCCCGAAGAAGTTGACCATCACGCGCACTTTGCTCTTATCGAACTCAATCTCTGCGACTTCACCAATAAAATCGTTAAACGGCCCGTCGATAATACGCACCTTTTGCCCGATTTTGAAGTCCACCTTGCGGCGCGGGGTATCGCTCGCCATCCGCTCGAAGATTTGATCGACCTCACTTTTGGTCAATGGGGTTGGCTCGTTGCCCATCCCCACAAACCCCGTCACACCGGGGGTATTACGCACCACATACCAGCTATCCTCATCCATCTTCATCTGCACGAGGATGTAACCGGGGAACACCCGGCGCTCGACTTCGCGGCGCTTGCCGTCTTTGACCTCGATTTCCGTTTCCGTTGGGACGACGACATCAAAGATGCGATCCGTCATGCCCATCGTCTCGATGCGCTGGCGTACCGCGTGCTCGACTTTATACTCATACCCAGAATAGCAATTCACCACATACCAATGTTTTTGGGGGGCATTGTCATCATAAAGACTCGGGTCATCTAACAGCGACCCGCTCGATACCATATCCTCAATGTCGTTTGTGTCGCTTGGTTCATCGACATAAACGGGTTCTGGGTCGTAGTCGTCCTGTGGATGGTTGTTGTCATCGACCATAAGACGGCTCTCCTTAAATACTGGTTACACGTTAATAATTCTGATCGAGATTGGCTTGTTGTTGCCGTCTGCTGTACTGCTGATAGGCAAAGTACAAGACAACACAAAACGCCCCAAAGATGACGAACACAATCTCGTTGTTCAATCCTTCCGCAAACAAGAAGGTGAACAAAAAGGCGAACGCGCCTAACCCAAATGCAGAAGCAATTGTCACGCCAATGACGATGCGTGTCAAACGAATCAGGTCTTCGCGTGTCGGCCAGACGACCTTATCTAGCTCGTCTTGCACACCCTGGAGATACTCCACCATCCCACGGAAACTCCGCGTGATGAAGTTACCGCTTTGTTCTTTCTTCTTACTGCCGGGGCGGTTGCGTTTGCCTGGGGTCGCGTAGCCCTTAGACTCTGTAAGCCCCGCTTCTGTTTCTTCTTGCTCGTTTTCTTCTTCGTTGCGGTCTTTACGCCGCCGCCGAGATTTCTTCTCGACTGCTTCGTCAACAGCCATAATGATCTCCTTAACTTTCTATCAGTCTATCTAGTCATCGGTCTGTCTGCCGGGACGCTATTTTAGCATGTCAATGTTATAAAAACACCGCCTCATCTGAGACGGTGTCTGCGAGTTTGTTTGCAGGGGCGCAAGGAATCGAACCCTGGATTTTCGGTTTGGAGCCGAACGTGTTACCACTAGCACTACGCCCCTATCTTTCACACATTGTAGCACCCACGCAGGGGCTTGTCCAGCGTATTTTTTACATATGCCCCTCATTAGGATTAGGGGCGGGCGGGCAATGTATCCACATACTCAATAAAATTCCACGTAATCGCATCGCTGGTAACGACGATCTCATACCGCTTACTGCGCCCATCAAACGGCACAAACTCCTCCGCACCCGCTATCGTAATCCGCTTGATAATCAAACTAAACGGAAAGTTCGCCTCTTGGTCGTTGCGGTTCCACCAGAATTCCTCAATGCCGCCATTGATGTAAAACTCGCTCCCCTCGCCGGATCGCTGCGAGCGGGGTAATCGGTACTCGCCTTCGATAATCGCCAGTTTGTACACGTTCTCGTAGCCTAGCACGCGCAACCCATTATGCAGTGTGACCAGCGGCCCACGTATCGCCACCGTATCCCCATAAACTTTGTAATACTCTTGTTCGCCCGCGTTCGCCACTTGCTGCGGGTCTTGGTTGAACATATTGCTAAAGCCCGTGCTCAATGCGGAGGGGTATTCAAACTGCGTGAACCAAATTTCCACAAAATCGCCCCGTTCGTCGGTCTGCATCGGCCCCATGACCACCTCCGCGATGACCGTCTCGCGGGTCAGGGCGAAATACGCTTGTAAGAGTACCAGCGTCGCACACAACAACGGCATGATTAAGATGGTCGAGCAACTCGTAAAGCACCCGATTAAACGCTGGCTGCGCCACGCCACGTTAAACGTTGATTTGCCCGTGTTGGTGATAACGCGCCGTGTTTTACCAATCGTCTGCATAGGTATTTCCTCACATACCCTAAATGTTGACTTATTGTAGCTTTATAGTGTGCTTTCGGCTAATTATCGTCTTCGTCGTCGGTGCGCCGCCGCTTCTTGAGCAAGCGTGCGCCGAGGTTGTCGCCTTCCATTGGCGGGGGCTGCATATTCGGGCGTTGTGTGGCATCCGGGCGGCTGTCAAAGCGGATTTGCGCCGCAGGTTGGCTCATGCTTGGCTGCTGCATGATGGGCGGTGGCGCGATGGGACGCTGTTGTGCCTCCTCGTTGAGCGTCTCCGCACGGGCACGGTCGCGTGCCGCCTTGAGCGTAGACATGCGCTGTACGCTTTCCTCCGTCACGGTGCCCCGGCCACGCCGCAGCCACGCCGCCAACCGCCGGAGATCGCTCCGTGTGATGAGCAAACGACGCACCGCCACATCAAACGGCAGCAGGGCGACCGCCGCCAACAGCAACCAATGCCAGATCGGGGTGCGGCTGCTGTCCGCCTCTAGCGTGCGGCTAAACGCGGCTTCAATCTCGGCGCTGATGTCTGCACCGCCTGTAAGCTCCGCCAGGGTGGGCAGCACGTCATCTACTGCCCGGCGGATGTCGTACTCGCGGCTGTAGCTCATCACCCAGCCGGTTGTCTGCGAGAGTTCAAGTGTGGGGTCTTCCGCTAATGGGCTGGTGTCATCAATGCGGATGAAGTACGCCCCTTGTCCATCCGGGCGGAAGTCGCCCTCATAACGCCCCGGTGCGACCTGTCGCAACACCACTTGCTGCGATGCCGCCTCCGGGCTATAGATCACGTTCGCCGTGAGCGCCAAGCCGTTGAGAAAACCACCCGCGTTATCCCGTGCGTTGACTTCAATCACGGTGCGCTCGTCTTCCATATAAATCCGTGACTCTAAATTAGCGGATGCGCCTGCCGTGATCGTCCAGCGCACCGTCTGCCCCCAAAACGAAGCGTAACCGTCCCACCCGACCCAATTTTGGCTCCAGCGGGATGTGGCATCACTGGTAAAGGCCACGCTGCGCCCCAGGCCATATTGCCACACCGCCATAATCGGATCGGTATATGGTTCCGGGCCTTCCAGCACGACGGTGGCCGCGTTGCGCGGGGTCGTCGTCACATAACCGCGCAGTTCTGGCACGCCGCCGATGCCTTGTACAATCGGATGATTGCGCTGCCCCGGTGTAAACGGCATTTCTTGAATATACGTCCGCGTGGCCAGGATGGCCTCAACCGTAAAAATGTTCGGGATTTGGTCGGCATCCTCTACTTGGTGATAATTGCCCTCACCAATATCAGCCAGCTCGACCAAGAAGGGCGCTTCAAAGTCACCGATGGAAATCACGGAGATGGTCACATTGTCCACGCGGTTAATATCCTCGGCGATGTCCAGCAGGCGACCTTGTGCGTCACCGCCATCCGTCAACAGGATGATGTGCTTAAGCTCGCTGTCCACATCGCGGATCGCCTCGGCGGTGATGTCCATGCCGGTGGTGATGCTCGTGCCGCCGCCAGGCCGTAGGCTAGCGACCAACCGCTGAAAGTCGGTGCGGTCGTTCACGGGTTGAAATTCCGCAATAAAGCGGGCGTTGTTGTCAAAGCCGACTACCGCCGCTTGATCGGTGGGTTGCAAAAAGTCCACCGAGCGGATAATCGCCTCTTTCGCCAGGTCAATATAAGCGATGCCACTCGGCGAGAGCGACCCCATACTGCCAGAACTGTCGATCACATAAGCGATGGTCAATTCCGGTTGGCGTTCTTGGTCTTTAATCTGCATTTCGACGGGCAGCGCGTCTTCCAGCGGGGTTTGATAATACCCGCCGGGGCCGTAGCTCTCCGGCCCGCCGATGACGACCAAGCCGCCGCCTAAATCACTGACGAACGTCTCTACGTTTTCCATCTTCTGCGTGGAAAGCTGGTCCGCCGCCACGTTGACCAAAATCACAGTACGATACGACGCGAGGCCGTCCAGCGTAAGCGGCAAGCTGCCCGGTGTCGTCACATCGACGGATAAGCCGACATCTTCCAGCGCCGGGACGATATACTCGGACTCATTGACGGCGCTATTGCTACCATCGACCACCAGCACACGCGGCGTACCATCCACGCGACTAAAGGCGGCCAAGCTGTTATTTTGAATAAAGTTGTCGTCGCCGGGGTTGACGGGTTCGACGCGCACCTCAAAATCACGGAAGCCAGATGCGCCGCTCCGCAGACGAAAAGTCGTGCTGTTTTCCCCGGCGCGGAGATCGGTCTCTTGGCGGGTGATGATCTCGCCCCCGGCCAAGACCGTCACAATGGCACGGGTGTCTTCTTCGCTGACGATGGTCGCAATCAGATTAAATTCCTGCTCTTCGCCCAATACCGTCGGCACATCTACGCTGCTCACCTGCACCTCCGGCGCAGGCGGGCGGACGAACGGCACATAGCTAATTTCTACCTCGGCGGCGGCGGCCCGTTGCGCAGCGGATAGCCAGCGGCCTATGGTCGGTTGGCCGTCGCTGAGGATGACAATACGGCGGGCGGTGCCATCCGGGAACGAGCCAAGCGCCGTTGTGATGGCCTCGGCTAAGTTGGTCTCCCCGGTGGGAATATCAACGGTGATATTGCCGAATTCGGCGGTGGCGCTCATGGTCTTTTCGATGTCGGCATTTTGCCCAAAGACGATGATGCTATACAGGTCTTCGGTTTCTTTCGCGTCGATGGAACGCTCGATATAACCTAACGCCTCCGCCCGTGCCGCGCCGCCCATACTCTCGGACGCATCCAGCAGGAAGGCGACCGCCAGCCGATCCGCCGATTGGACAATCTGCACACCGGCCAACCCAAAGACCAGTAGCAACATAATCATCAAGCGGAGCACCAAGCTCAGGCTATCGCGCCGCCGGCGATAGCCTGAGCGCGGCCAGCCCACATAGAGCACGATGGGCAGCACAACGACCAGTAAAAGCAGCGCCAGCGGTGAGGAAAAGCTCATCGAAATTATGCGGCGGAAACCACCTGCTTTAGCGGGTGGAGGAAGCCGCTTCTCCTTTCGTATCGTATAGATTGTCTATGTAATCTCCCCGAAGGGGGAGGACTTTGTGTTACCACTGGTGTCCTCTGACCTACTCGCCGTATCGTGGCGGTAACGTCTACCTCGCCAATGTTATCGGGCGGTTTGGTGTGAGCAGCACTTGCTTAGACCCTCAGCATGTTTAATCGCTCACCGCAGTGTCCGGGGCTGGTTCAGTCACCCCGAAGTGCCTATATATTCGCCCGTAACGGAGCCACGTTTTAGTGGC
>DAOTTT010000398.1:0-2604 GCA_034437635.1 Anaerolineae bacterium
CCGGGGACTAGCTCACCGAAAAGCCCGTGAACGGGCTAATCAGTATGTACACAGCCCATTTATGGGCTTACAAGCGTTTGTGTAGCCATCGGCTTTGAGCCGATGCGGGATGTACCTGAGTAGTTACAGATCAAGACTGTAAACTAAAAACTTATAACTGTTTACTATAGCCTTAACTATAGGGTCTGCACAGTAAAAATCAAATAACTGTTTGATTAATCAGCGTCGGGGATTGTTGAGGCCAGCACACTCGCGCACCGCCGCAGGTATACATAATCAAAAAAACCCCGATGTCATGTCGGGGATTTTTAATTTAGGACATATGGGTGAAGGGTTGCCCCTGTTCGAGCTTCTTCTGCTTCTCGTTGAACTGCCATGCGTTGGCATACGGCACGATACTCGCCACGCCAACCGCCCCCGCGACCAATAGGCCGAACACCAGCAGGTCGCTCCCGGCGAAGATGCCTAAAACGACGCTTAAAACGGCGATGACAATCGCCGCGATGCCGCCCAACGTCAAGAGTTGTTGCGCCCGCTTGAGCGAAGCCCGCTTCACCCCGGTGATGTGCCCGGTCTGCCCGTTAATCCACACTACGCGGGCAACGCCATCGTCATCACGGTAGTAGGTGGTATAGACGGGCAAAAGCATCTGCGTCCAATTCAGGTTGCTGATGTCGTGCGTCCATTCGTAGCCGCGCACGTCGTCGCCTTCCGCCGCTTGCCGACATTCATCAGCCGCCCGCTTTTTAAAGTTGATCTCCGCATCGCTGTATGAGTCATCAGTCGAACGCCCCGGCAAGCAAATCGCCGCTTCTTCGATGGCTTCCGCATTGTAATCAACAAATTTCGTATCGTCATAACGCCCAGTTTGCCGCACGACGATACGATGGCCTTCCAGCGCGGGCGCGTGGACGTTATCCAGGCGTGTGACCATCATGCCGACGCGGGGTTCCCAGTCGGCGCGGGTTTCCAGCACTTCTTGGGTGCGCCATTGGCCGTTTTCATAGCTGGTACGATGGCTTTTGACCTGATATTTAAAGCCAAACTCCGCTTTCCATTGGGCTTTAACATCACCATCGACCAACCACATCGGCCAGTACATACGCCGGGCACGGTCAACGAGCTTTTGGCCGTCGAGGTCTTCCGGCGGTAGTGGAATGCTCCCGGCGAATTGGGCGATAGTCGCCATCATGCGCACGCTGTTGACCGCAAACGGCAGGATCATCTCCGGCGGTTCGGTGGATGGCAAAAACTCTAAATCGTCGTCAAAGTGCTGGAGCGTGCCGTTAAAGCATTGCGGGCACCGGGTATTGCTGGTGTCCGTCAACAAGAACGTCCAGTCACAATGATTACAGACAGCAGGTTGGAGCGTCCGCCCCCAGGTTGTGCTTAAGTCGTGGACTGTTGTCATTCTTTACGGTTCCTCACCTGTGATGCTTGCATAAACAACCAGACGGCCCCGGCGATGCCGATTGCCAGGGCAACTACGGCGAAGATCAACCATGTACTCCCCGCGTCGCTGTCGCTGTTGAGAATGGCGAGAATGCCCAAAATCAACGCCGGGACGAACATTGCCACACCTGCGCCGATCACACGCCGCCAATCAATGGGGCGCTGGCCGACAATCGTCTTATTTTGCCCGTTCACCATCACTTGGTAGGCTTCGTCATCATAGCGGTAGGTGGTCAAGTAGACGGGCATCAGCACCAAGCGCCAGCTTTCGTCGTCAAAGTCCATGCTCATGCTAAAGTTGCGAATTTTTTGTGTGCTGGCTTGCCCCATGCACGCCTTCTTGATGATGACGCGCATATCATGGCGGCCTTCTTCCCAGGCGCGGTCACGGTCAACGTCATAGGTCTGCGCGTTGAACCCGGCCAAGAACGACACATCATATTCCTTGAGCGCCCCCAGGTTATATGTGGCGACAGTTTTTACTAAATTGCTGTTGAGCTTGTCCGTCCCGGTGACCAGATGATCGTCAATTTTATGGCGCACCCTGCCGTTTTCCCACTTCCACACAGTGCGCGACTTCCGTTTACCGTCGCTGTCCGTATACCATTGCGTGTGCCCGACTTGTGCCTTCCATGTTGCTTGGCATAAGGCCGTAAACGTCCAGAAGGGGATGTACAGGCCGCGTAATTCGCTGATCCCGGCGCGTTGGGCGAGATCGCCGGGGGTCATCCAGCTTTCATCTAGCCAGTCGATGATAGTTTTTTTCGCGTCACGGTCTTCTACCATAAACGGGATGATATAACGCGGTCGGATGCGATCCTGCGCAAACGTATGCTGGAAGACTTGGCTCGACCCGCAAAATGGGCATTGATGCGTCATCGTGCCTGGTTCGAGCAAAATCTGAGCGCCGCAGTTCTTGCAATCCAACGCTTGACGGTCGCCGCCCCAATCGTATTCCTCATCCGTCGTCAACGGGGTGGGGGCATCGGCGGCGGTCTGCGCCACGAGTGAGCCATCCGCTGTGACGGACGCGGCGACCCCATATGCGCCGAGGGCGCGGTTCATGCGTTCTTCTTGTTTTTTGATGGATTCTTCCGTGCGGAATTCGTTAGCGGCGGCGCTGCGGCCTACCGTCTTGACCTTGGGCGGCTC
>DAOTTT010000399.1:0-23551 GCA_034437635.1 Anaerolineae bacterium
ATGGTAGGGTATGCGACCTGTTTGGTAGGATAATAATGGTCGGCAATGAGTGTCACACCATCCGACATGGGAACGCGGATATGACGCTGGATGGCAACGTTAGTCTGCGGGTGTGGCAGACGCAATAGATATGCGAACAACCAACGGCGGAAAATGAAAAAAAAGAACAACCCCATTAAGATGAAGATGTTCCTCATCTTTGTCATCAGAGTCTCCTGTTATGAGGATTAACTCAAAGTTATAATAAAAACTATGTCAGCAATATAGCGTTACTGACATAGATATTTGGCGAATTACAAGTTCAAAACATGCGACTCGTAATTCTGTTTGGTGGCGAAACCAGTATATTTTATTGTACTGCCGATTACGCATTCCGTCCACAGGTAAATGGGTTAAATACCAGTCTATACGGACAGAAATCGTCCCGTATGATAAACTAAGGCATTACTTGAATTAAATTTTTTTGGAGTATATCCCTTGATCGATATATTACCGCAGCTCCAGCCACAAAACGGCACAGCCCTTGTGCTCAGCGGCGGCGCGACAAAAGCATTTTACTTCCATCTTGGCGTGCTTAAAGTCCTGCTCAAGCACGAAGATATCACGTCAATTATCGGTGCCAGCGCCGGGTCTATGGTTGGCGCATTTATCGCAAGCGGTGCCAGCGTCGATAGCATTATCTCATCGCTGTATCACAAAAAAGTATATATACCCAAATTTGATGTCTGGCTAAAAACACTCAGCTCGTCGCGCTTATTTCGGCCTAAGCTGGGGCAATTGACCAAACAATCACTCTATACCGGCTATACGGGCTTACGCTTTTTGGCATCTTTGCCGATGATGCTCAACCGCGACATCCTTGCGGAAATATTAGATGAGTTGATCGAAAGCCAATCAATGGCAACGGGCTTCTTCAACTCCAGCGCCTTAGAAGACCTCTTTAAAAATATGCTGCTAGATGCTTCATTCCGCAATACAGACATTGACCTTTACGTCACAGCAACCGCACTCGATTCTCAACATCGTGCCGTGTTTAATTCACACTACGACTTTGAAAACAAACAAGACCTCTTTATGTCCGATGTACCTATTCATCGCGCAATCCGCGCATCCACCGCCATACCCGGTATGTTCGATCCCGTTTCCATCAAAGGCCGCTATTTTATAGATGGCGAAATCAAGCGGACTTTATCAACGGATATTGGCATTAGCCTGTCGGATCGCATCATCGTTTCCCATACCTATCAACCCTTATATATGACTAATGGCGGCTCTGTTCGTGACATGGGTTGGTTTAACATCCTACGTCAGTCTATAATTACAGTATTGCACGAGCGCATTAACCGCTGGCGTGATCTGTTCGAGCAACAACAATTTGATAAAACTATCATCTGGATTCATCCAGAACCCGACGATGTTGATTTTTTCAAAGCACCGGAGTTTTCATTCCGGCCAGTAGTCCAAAAGCGGTTGATCGACTCGGGCGAACGCGCCGCCCAACGCGCATTAGCCCAAGTTCGGGTGTGAACACTGTACGACGTAGTAATGAGCGAGGCATGTCATGTCAGAGAAGTTTGGTAGATTCCTGGGGCCAG
The DNA here is from genome assembly GCA_034437635.1 of Anaerolineae bacterium. Lineage (GTDB taxonomy): Bacteria > Chloroflexota > Anaerolineae > Aggregatilineales > Phototrophicaceae > J038. Next base: position 1,596 of record DAOTTT010000399.1, read on the forward strand.
TCGATATGGCCTTCTATTACACAGAAGCATCAGAAGCGCCGATGAACATCGGCTCAGTATCCATTTTTGAAGGCAAGATTTCGTTCGAGGAATTCGTCAGAACGGTAGACACCCGTATTCATCGTGCGCCGATCTATCAGCAGAAGATCGTCCAAGCGCCGTTGAACTTAGGGCAACCGATGTGGATCTATGATCCTGATTTCCATATCGGCAATCACGTCTTCCGCGTGCCCATTGACGACCCTGGCGACGACGAAGCCCTACGCCGCACCGCCAGCCGCTTGATGTCGAGCACACTCGATCGTGATAAGCCCCTGTGGGAAATTTACATGATCGACGGTCTGCAAGGTGACCGCTCGGCATTTTTCTTCAAGGTCCATCACTGCATGGTTGATGGCCTAGCCGCCGTTGAGTTGTTCACCCTCTTGTTTGACCTATCACCCGACATCCCGCCGCTAGAGGAAAAACCCGTTTACGACCCACCGCCGCCCCCCAGCACGTTTGAACTCTTGATGGAATCCGCACGGATGGATATTCCGTACAAATGGAACATCCTCAAGAAGATTGGCAACGATGTCGGCAATTTATTAGGCGTTTTGCAGGATAAAGAATCGCGGCGTAAGGCCTTGGTCGGTGCGGCCAATCTCGTCAACGATAACTTGCAACTCATCCGCAAGTTGCCTATTAACGGCAAAAACAGCGGCAACCAAGAAATCTCGTGGGTCGAGTTCTCCTTGGCAGAAGTCCGGGCGATTAAATCCAATCGCGGCACCTCGGTTAATGATGTCATGCTGACGGTGCTATCCGGTGCCATTGAGCGGTACGCCGCCGACCATATGCCGGATGTCTCCGCGCAAGATTTCGTGCGGATGCTCGTGCCGGTCAGTATGCGCCTGGAACGCGAAAAAGGCGACTTCGGCAACCGCATCGCCGTGATGCCCGTCGATATTCCGTTTGAAACAGGTGGCGCACTGGAACGGCTCGACGCGGTCAAGCAATACACGCAGATGATGAAAGAATCGACTTTATCCAACGGCCTTGATATGGTACTCACGATGCCGTCCTTAGCGCCCTCCGCCGTGCAACCGCTCATCTGGTCGGCAGCACCAATCGCCTTCTCCCTGCTGGCACATATGTGGTGCACCAATGTCGCCGGGCCGATGATCCCCGTTTACTTCCAGGGGCATAAATTGGTCAAAAATTATGGTTACTTCCCACTCAACCCCTCAATGGGCTTGGCGTGTGTCGTCCTGAGCTACAATCAACGCATCAGCATGACGCTCGTCGCAGATAAGGCCATCGTCCCCGATGTGACCATCTTAAGCGATTACCTCAAGCAATCCTACGAAGAACTGCGAGCCGCCGCTAAAGTCGAGCCGATGGATCCCATTGACATCCAATGGGATGAAAAAGCGACCCTCAACAGTAATGTGAATGTTGCCAGCCCGAACAATGGCACCGCAGCCGTCGCCGTCCCTGTAGCGGAAGCCGTCGCAGAAGATGAGGAAGCCCCCAGCGACAAGAAGAAAAAAGCGCCGGAAAAACTGCGCATCTTCACAGATCCTTGGGCAAAAGCCTATAAGGACGTGCTCAACAACAGCAAAGCCTACTATGAAGCATCAACCAAGTGGAAGGCCGGACCGCTGGCGCTCGTGCTCAAAGCAGAACCGCGTTATGGCTATGATAAAGATGTCGCTATCTTGCTCGACCTCGACCAGGGCAAATGTAATGATGCGCGTGAAGTGCCCCCGGCGGAGGCCGAACGCGAAGCCGCATTCGTCATCGAAGGCAAGCACGCCAACTGGATTAGAGTGCTCAACGGCGAAGCGCAACCCCTGGGGATGCTCATTCGCGGTAAGCTCAAGCTCAAGAAAGGGGCGCTCACCCGCTTGATGCCGTTCACACAATCCGCCCAAGAACTGATTAAATGTGCACAAGATATTTAGGCTGCCGTATGCAGCCTCTTATTGCTTAAGGAGCATATAATGGCAAAGAATGATATGCCGAAGAATGTCACCCTCGGCGGTGAAAAATATACCTTACGATTGATGACAGCCGATGACCATAACAAAATAAGCGACTTCTCAAAAAAACTCTCTGAGGCCGATCTGTGGTTTATGCGCCGCGACATCACCCACCCGGATACGGTCAGCGAGTGGATTGACGACATCAAAAAAGACCGTGCCAAGACCATCCTCGTTGAAAAAGATGATAAGGTCGTCGCCTATGGCTCGATCTACTACAATCAACTGTTCTGGAACCGCCACCTCGCGGAGATGCGCGTGATGGTCGGGCAACCCGTGCGCGGGCGCGGCATGGGACAAAAGCTCGCCCGCGAGCTAACCTTGCTGGCAAAGAGCATGGGGATGGAAAAAGTCATGGTCAATATGGCCGCCAGCGACCAAGCCGCCCGCCGCATGGTCGATTATCTTGACTTCAAGCCGGAGGCGATTTTATCCGATTGGATCAAAGGCCGTGACGACCGCACCCATGATCTGCTGATTATGTCCGTTGATCTAACAGAACTTAATGCCTAATATACGTCTTGCGAATATGTCAATTAAGCCCTATAATTGAATCATCGTTAGATTAACCTTCAGCGAGAGGGAAATAATCACCATGGCAGAGAAAAAGACCGCCAAACCAGAAGAAATCACAGCCGAAGATGTGGAAAAGGATCCGACCCTTATCCGCGAATTTTTCGACCACCAACGCAAAGCGGCAGAGTCCGCTGGTAAGGCGCTGGAATCCATAATTCCGACCGGTGTGCGCGAAAACGGCTCCACAGCATTCAAGGAGATGGTAGAAGGCTACCGTCAACTGCTCAACGGCATGTTGGATCGCGTTGTGGACAACGTGGAACGCTTCAAGGTAGACAAGAAAGAAAAAGAAGACGAGAAGTAAATCTGCGCCCTCTTTTAAAAAGCCCCGGCCATCGCTGACCGGGGTTTTTTATTGCATTTAATTCAAGTTCTCGAAGATACCCGCAGCGCCCATACCACCGCCGATGCACATCGTCACCATGCCGTACTTGCTGCTACGACGTTGCATCTCGTGCATCAACGTGACGGAGAGCTTCGCGCCAGTCGCACCGAGCGGGTGACCGAGCGCAATCGCGCCACCGTTGACATTCACCTTCGCCGGATCCATCTCTAAGTCACGGATGACCGCCAGGGATTGTGCGGCAAATGCTTCATTGAGTTCGATCAGATCAATGTCATCTAGCTTAAGCCCTGTACGCTTGAGCAGACGCGGGATCGCCACAATCGGCCCCACACCCATGATTTCTGGACGCACACCACCGACGTTAAAGCCGACAAAACGCATCAACGGCTTGAAGCCGAGTTCTTCCGCCTTCTTGCGCTCCATGACGATGACTGCCGCAGCGCCATCGCTCAAGGGACTGGAATTACCCGCTGTCACACGGCCATCCTGCCGGAAGACCGGGCGCAATTTGTTGAGACCTTCAACGGTGGTCTCGCGGCGTAGATGCTCGTCTTGCTCTAAGCGCATCTGCACGGTGGTCGGCATCCCGTCATCACCGATAACTGTTTCTTCCCATTCAAACGGCACAATTTCGTCGTTAAATTTGCCACTGTCAATCGCAGCAGCAGCCTTTTGATGGCTGTTATAGGCGAATTCGTCCATGTCTTCGCGGGTAACGTTAAACTCATCCGCGACGTGCTCGGCGGTGTGCCCCATGCCCATGTAGACGTTCGGATCATGTTCCGCCAAGTACGGGTTCGGGCTGAGATGATGGCCCGTCATCGGCACCAGGGACATCGTTTCCGCGCCACCAGCGATAATGACATCCGCACCATCAGCGATGATGCGCTCAGACGCGATAGCGATGGTCTGCAAACCGCTAGAGCAAAAACGGTTGACGGTCTGCGCGGGGACATCCACCGGCAAGCCGGAGCGAATAGCCACGATGCGGCCAAAGTTCATGCCCTGCGAGCCTTCGGTCATGGCGCACCCGACGATGAGATCGTCAATTTCCTTCGGGTCGAGCTTACCCTCAGTCTGCTTTAGCAAATCTTGAATGACGGCAGCCGCCATATCCTCAGAGCGCACATTTTGAGTCGAGCCACGCACGGCCTTACCGACGGCGGTGCGGGAACCAGCTACGATTACTGCTTCTCTCATGATAAAATCCTATTCTCTACTAAACTAATTCCGTAACGGCTTGTTGTTCTGTAGCATGTACATCACACGTTCTTGGGTCTTTTCTTGCTGCATCAATTCCAAGAAGGCTTGGCGCTCCAAGTTGAGCAACAGTTGTTGATCGACCCATTGCGGCTGCGACAACGCCCCACCAGTGAGGATATACGCCAGTTTCTTACCGATGAACACATCGTAATCAGACGCAAAACCGGACTCGCGGAATTGCTCCAGGCCGAGCAACAGCGCCGAATAGACTTCCTTACCCGCTGCATAGACCTTTTCCGGCTCGCGTTGTTCGTATGTCTTGCTCAGCGCCAGCGCAACGGCCTTTGCTTCGCCCATCAAACGGGCGCGGTTCATCACAATCTTATCGTTGGGGTTCAAGAAGCCGATTTCCTTCGCCATCATCGCGCTCTCGCTGACTTTAGCGGTCGCCAGGGCTTCAAAGACTTTCTCCATTGCTGGCAGCACATACGCGCCAGATTGCGCCACCGGGTTAATCACACGGCGCACCATCTCTTTACAGCCACCGCCCGCCGGGATCAAGCCAACGCCGACTTCTACCAGCCCGGCGTATAATTCGATATGGGCAACCGTCACCGTACCGGACATCAGCAGTTCTGCACCACCACCCAAGGCCATATTAAACGGCGCGGTTACAACTGGCTTCGGCGCATAACGCATCCGCTGTGTGAGGTCTTGCAGTTCCTTGATGGACTTTTCGATGCCTTCCGGCCCACCCATCATGCCGTCGGCCAAGTTCGCACCGATGCTGAAGCGTTCCGCATCATTGCTGACGACCATTGCGACATAATCATCATTTTCCGCCAGCATATCCAGAGCAGTGTTACCCATCTCAACGAACTTGGCCGTGATGCTGTTTTGCTTGCTGCGGAATTCCCACAACAGCACGCCATCACCCAAGTCATAGACAGCACCGTCTTCGTTGCTGGTCAGTTCCTTGCCATCCGCTTTGAGATCGGCAATGGTGATTTCCATCGGGTCTTTTTCAAGCGGCACATAGTCTTTCTCATTGACATCGTAGTACCCGATGACCTTACCCGCGTCATTAGTCTGATAGAAGGTGCTGTAGCCGTTGGCGAGCATCTCCTTGACCCAATCCGCCACCGGATACCCGGCTTCTTCAAATTTTTCGACGGTATCAGCCACGCCGATCGCGTCCCAAATTTCAAACGGCCCCATCTCGTGGCTAAAGCCCCACTTTTGGGCGTTATCCACGTTGACAATCGTCTCGGTGATCTCCGGCACACGGTTAGACGCATACGCCAGATAGAAGGCGTGATGATGCCACAGGAATTCCCCGGCGCGATCATCGGCATTCATCATCAAGCGGATACGTTCCCCTGTTGGCTTGACCTTCCGGTTTGCGCCGACGCTATCAAAGCGCGGTTTGCTCGGCGGATCGTACTCTTTAGTCTGCAAGTTGAGCGCCCACAGTTCTTTACCGTTTTTCGTGCGGCGCATCTCATAAAAGCCCTTGCCGGTTTTGCGCCCTAGCATGTTATTTTCTAGCATGAAGTCGCTGAGTTCGTTCGCTTGCGGGTGATTCAACACATCACGCTGCGGGTCGTCGGGGATCGCTTCGTACAGGTTACGCGCCACATGCACGGCAATATCAAACCCAACCAAGTCATTGAGATTAAATGTCGCCGTCTTGGGGCGGCCAATCAGCGGCCCGGTGATCGCATCAACTTCTTCCACCGTATAGCCGTTATCCAGCGCATAGTTCATCGCCTGCATTCCGACCATCGACATAAAGCGATTACCGATAAAATTCGGCTCATCCTTGGCAATCACCACACCCTTGCCCAGCTTGACCGTCGCAAATTCCTTCATGAATTCAACGGCTTTAGGGTCGGTGTTCGTGTGCGGGATGATCTCCAGCAGGCGCAGGTAACGCGGCGGGTTGAAGAAGTGCGTGCCCATAAAGCGACGGTTGAAGTCATCGCCTAACCCGTCAGCGATATTGTGGATCGGGATGCCGGAAGTATTGGAGGTAATGATGGCATCCGGTTTGGCATGTTCGGCCACCTTCGCCATTAAGCTCTGCTTGATGTCCAGGCGCTCGACCACCACTTCGATGATCCAATCCGCATCGCTGATCTTGTGTAGATCGTCGTCAATGTTGCCCACGCTGATATTATCCAGAACGGCCTGTGTGAACAGTTGCGGCGGGCGCATCTTCTTTAGGCTTTTCAGGTTGCCTTCAACGATCGCATTACGCTTTTTAGGGGGGTCACCCGGTTGGGTATCTTTCGCGGGGATGTCGAGCAAGAGCGTTTGTACGCCGATGCCCGCGAGGAGTGTGGCGATACCACCGCCCATCGTCCCAGAGCCGATGACAGCGGCCTTATTAATCTCGTAAGCCATGAGTTGTCTTTGCCTTTCCTCAAAAATAAATTTTGTTCAACCGATTAATCAAATACTGATTCGATTTTACCAGAGTGTGCAGATGATTAAAACTAATTCCTATAAAAGTCTAACATCCGCCAGGATACGCCGCGCCTCTTGTACGTCCGCTGCATAAGCAAAATCCAGCGGGCGGCCTGTCGTCGTGACAAAAAGGCGCTTTAACCCACTGAACATGATTCGCATCATGCGCCCGGCTCCCACGACGACCATCAACCCGGACTTGGGGTGACTGTAGCTTGTCAATTCGTCAAAGTGGCTCATCATGCCTTTAGGCACGGTCACGCGACCATCGACAAAGTACACGATGGAATACACCACGTCATGCGGCGCAGCGTCCATCCAATCATAGACGACCTGCCGCGCACTATACAGTTGTTCCCATGTCCAATCTGCGGGAATGTCGTAGCGGATGGTTGTTTGGTCATCATCATCCCATACAATCTGAATCGTCATCGTACTAACCTCACGTATAGGGAGCATTACACCCTCTATACGCAACATTGGTTATGCAAGTTCCTTGCGGTTATAGCCCAGGATGCGGCGGGCGACGATCAACGTGTTGATCTGCCCGGTGCCTTCGTAGATGTCGTTGATCTTGCCATCACGCATCCATTTTTCAGCCAGCCATTCGCGGCTGTAGCCCATCACGCCGAGCAATTCCACCGCTTTTTGCGTCACCCAGGTGACCGCTTTACCCGCTTTAACCTTCGCCATTGACGCTTCCAGCGGGTTGGAGATACCTTCGTCCAACATCGTGATTGACCGCAGCGTGAGCAGGTGCGCGGCTTTCATCTGCGATTCCATCTCCATCACATCCCGCTGGACAGCCGTCAGTTGATGGTATGGCGCACCATATGGAATTTCGATGCCTTCTTCCGCCAACTTTTCTTTAACGAACTCCACCGATGCGCGGCCAATGCCAAGCGCACTCGCAGCGACCAACGGACGGCTCGCGTCAAATGTCGCCATCGCGCCCTTAAAGCCCTTATTGCCCTTGCCCGTCTGCACATCCGGCGACCCCAGAATGTTATCTGCTGGAATACGCGCATCATTGAACGAAATAGCGACCGTATCGCTAGCACGGATGCCGTGCTTCATCTCCGCCTTGACGACCTTCACCCCTGGTGAACCCGCTTCCACGACGAAAGGCTTCATCCCGGCGCGGCCTGCATCCCGGTTGACCGTCGCCCAGACGATCACCACGCCGTCGCTCTCGTCCAACGCGAGGCCGCCACTAGTACAGAAGATTTTCTCGCCGTTGAGTATCCACTCATTGGTATCTTCATCCAAGACCGCCGTCGTCTGGATCGCGGACGTATCCGACCCGGCGCTAGGTTCGGTCATCGCCATCGCACCCCAAGTGGGTTCGCCTTCCGCAAAGCGTTTGAGCAAGCGCAACTTTTGCTCCGGCGTGCCAACCGCTTCAATGGCGAAGCCGCCCAAGGCCGCACTCGGCAAGCAGAGGTAAATACCAGCATCCCCCCAGGAGAGGATTTCTACCATGTACATCATCTGCAAATAATGATCGCGTTGACGCGCTTTCTTTTCTGATTTTTCCTTAACAGCGGCATCCCCGTTTTGCTGCGCTTCGATCTGCTTTTCGATCTTGGCGAGGGAGTTAGCCTGCTGGCCGCTCAAGAACGGCCACACCGCTTCGATAAACTGCGTTGGCCGTGCATGTTCGTTCTCGTCTAATTCGCGGGAATACGGGCGCATGGCGCTTTCCGCGATAAACTGCACCATCTGCGTCATTTGTGTGACAGAATCCGGGATTTCAAAACTGATTGGCATAATTCAACATCCTATACAATTGCCAGGCCATCAAAGGTAGGGAAGCCGCGCCCATTACGCAGCCAGCGTTCCGCCGGGTATTCGCGGATAAAGCCATAACCGCCGAGCGTTTGCACGCCGCCATCGGTCACGGTCAAAGCCATTTTGTCGGCATATTGCCGCGTGAGATACGCCTCACGGGTAGCATCTTCGCCATTATCGAGCTTCCAGGCCGCTTCCCACACCATCAAGCGTGTGGAGTCGATCTCGATAGCCATTTCCGCCAGCATAAACGCGATGGATTGATTTTGTGCTACAGGGCGGCCAAATTGCTCGCGGTTCTTGGCGTACTCTTTGGCATATTCATAAGATGCCCGTGCTACGCCAACCGCTGCCGCTGCTAAGGCCACGTTTTGCCGGTTGAGGATCGTCTGGAAGTCCATGCCGACGGCACCGCCCAGCTTGGCATCTGCGCCTAGCTTGACATCGTTAAACTTCACGCGGTATGTAGGCAACGCTCGCACGCCCATCATCATCTCGTGTTGCTCGATGACAACACCGTCCGCGTTTTTTTCGACAATGTAGGCTTCGGCATCGCCGCTTGCGCTATTCCGCGCATAGACGAGCATATGCGTTGCACTCTCCGCCAACGGCACATAGGCTTTCACGCCGTTGAGTATCGCGCCATCAGTGACCGTCTTCATCGCTTGTGGGTCAAAGGTGATGCCCGGCTCTAAGAAGGCGGCGGTCGCCGGGGCGATGCTTTCCTCCAAGAACATCGGCAGCAGGTTTTCGCGCTGCTCCGCTGTGCCAAACAGCGTCACCGGGTAGGCAAACAATGCCGGAGCCATCACATGGAAGGCCGTTGCCAGTTCGCCAAACGCGAGTTCTTCAAAAGCCAAAGCCCCTGTGATGGCGCTCATCTCGCCCAAGCCGCCCAGTTCTTCCGGCAATGCGGAAGCGACAAGGCCCAATGTCCAGCCAATATCAACTGCTTCCATGTGCGGTTCACTGGCTTCATCGGCTTCGTGCGCATAAGGGCGCACATTTTTCTCCGTGTAACGCCGGAGCATGTCAATTAATTGTTGCTGTTCTTCTGTTGGTGTAAAAGAAATCATTAAAAATCACTTTCTCATCAATAAACGAAATTACATGCCGCCGGTGATCTCTAAGACCTGACCAGAGACATAATTAGAAAGTTCACTTGCGAAAAACAGGAGGGGGCCTGCGGCCTCGTCCGGCGTACCAGGCCGCCCCATCGGGATCGCCATCATCGCCATTTGCCGCAGTTGATCGGGAATACCCAGTTTAATCTTCTGGCCGTCACGCTCGGTGAAGTCGCCTTCTTCGTCGGCTTGTGTCAAGCGTGTTTCGATAAAGCCGAAGGCAACCGCGTTCACCTGAATGTTAAACGCGCCCCATTCTTTGGCTAAGGTCTTCGTCAGGCCGATAATCCCGGCTTTACCAGAGGCATAATTCGCTTGGCCGACGTTGCCGCGTGTGCCAGATGTACTGCTAATGTTGATAATCTTACGGGGTTTGGCGCTGCCATGATCCGCGATCTCGCGTTTAGCTGCGTCGCGCATATAGGGGATACACGCTTGGATGAGCTTAAACGGTGCAGTCAAATGGATGGCAAGCATAGCGGCCCATTGATCTTCGCCCATTTTGTGCGCCATACCATCCCAGGTATATCCAGCATTGTTTACAAGGATGTCTATGCCGCCGAAAATGTTGACAGTTTGGCCGACCAGTTCTTCCAGGCCGCCCGCGTCCGTCACATCGGCAGGGACTGCCAACGCAGACCCACCCGCAGCTTTAATCGCATCAGCGGTAGCTTGTGCCGGGTCAGCGTCAATATCACTGACCACCACCTTCGCCCCATGCGCGGCAAACTGCGCCGCTGCTGATGCACCAATACCACGCCCGCTACCGGTGATGATAGCGACTTTGCCTTCAAGTAGAGTCATATTTTGTTCCTCAAAAAATCTAGTTTTTACTTTTTGCTATCGTACTAACTGTGCTTATTTTCTGCACAACGACTCAATAAACGTGTTGGCAATACGTGATGCGATTTCTTCACCATCCAGGCGACCGCCCTCACGATACCAAACCGCTACCCAGTTGTTCGCACCCAACATCGCCTTGACGAAAATAGGTATATCCACTTGCCGGAATTCGCCCGCTGCAATGCCCGCTTGCAGCACATCACGGTAAATCTTCTCGAAGTCGTCCCGGCGGACGAAAAATTCATCCCGGCGGGATTGCAACTCCTCGCGGATTTTGCGCGTGCCGCCATTCAAACCGCTCATGCCAAGCAGAGAGCGAATTTCAAAGACCATCGCCGCGCCAACGGCGGTATTCTGCGTCACCATATACACATGAACTTTTATCATGTCCGTCAGACGATCCGCAAAAGATTTAGTCTCATCGGCTGCGATCGGTTCGATCAACTCAAAAACGAGATCAATACCGCCCTCAAGCACAGCCAAAAGCAGCGCGTCTTTGTTACGAAAATGATGATATAAACTTGCAGCCGTCAGGTTAACCTCAGCGGCGATGTCTTTCATAGTGGTGGCTTCGTAGCCGTTACGATGAAGCACGTCTGCCGCTGCCAGGATAATTTCTTTACGATTGACAGATTGATCTGCTGGTTTACGTGCCACTGTTATCCTTATGTTTTAGTAATCTAATATTGATTAGATTATAAGGGTTAAGGGGTGTCTGTCAAATTTTGGCGGGATGCTTCAAACAAGAGGATGCCCGCAGCCATCGCCGCATTGAGCGATTCAGTCTGCGCGACCATAGGGATAAATACTTGATGATGCGCGAGCGCCAAGCCATGCGAGCCGACTCCATGCGCTTCACTACCGATGATGAGTGCGTGGGGTTGCATCCAATCAGCTTGATCGTAGCGCGTATCCCCTGTACCGACAGCCGCATAGATTATCAAGTCTTCGCAAAAAGTCTCGATCTCGTGCCATTTGGCCTCAGCCAACGGTACACGCCAATGAGCGCCCATCCCACTCCGTGCGACTTTGGGGTTAAATGGATCCGTGCAGCCGGGGGATAATATCACAAGCTCAACGCCTGCCGCTGCCGCTGTGCGTAAAATGGTGCCCATGTTGCCAGGGTCGCGCATGTTATCCATAACGAGGATGCGCTTCGGTTTACGTGGCACCGTCAAGTTAGGCCAGGGAAAGACAGCAATCATGCCTTGTGGCGTTTGTGTATCCGCCACATGCAGCATAATTTCATCGCTTACATCAATCAACGGCACATCAAGCGCCTGTAGCTGTGCGATAAGGTTATAATCTGCGGTTTGCGCTTCGTACAACGCGAATAAAGGCCGCCGCTTTTGGCTCAACGCATCCGCGATTAGCCGCGCACCTTCCAGCACAAACTTACGCTCCTTGCGTCGGGTACGCGGGCGGTTTTGCAGGCCATAGACCAGCTTCACTTTATCGTTTTGCAAGCTCGTAATCATAGGTAGTGGGTACAGGGGATAGCAGCTATCCCCTGTATAGCACGCGCCTTAGCTTGTCTTCTGGTGCTGTTGGCTGATGGCCGCAATCTTGGTGAAGGTCTCAGCATCGCGTGCGGCAATATCCGCCAATGACTTGCGATCGAGTTCAACACCGGCTTGCTTAAGGCCATACATAAAGCGGCTGTAGCTCAGCCCGTTGGCACGCGCCGCTGCGTTAATACGGGTGATCCACAAACGGCGCATCTGGCGAGCGCGTTGCTTGCGGTCGCGGTAAGAATACCATAGGCTCTTGAGCATGGCTTCGTTAGAGCGTTTGAACAAACGCCCGCGTGTGCCCCATTGCCCCTTGACCATCTTACGAATTTTGTTGTGTCTGCGCCGACGAACGACGCCAGTCTTTGCTCTTGGCATGATTTATCGCTCCTATGCAAAAAACACCCGGAGCAGCGTTCCGGGCGGTATGACTATTAAACTGAAGGCAAACGCCACGCTTATGCGGGCGGGTTGGCCTTATACTTGCCGAGATAGGGTGCCAGGGTACGGATACGCTGTGCATCCCCTTTGTGTGTCACTTCAATACCTTTATCGAATTGACGCTTCACACGTTTTGATGACCGACGACGCAAGTGGCTTTTACCGCCCTTAGTGCGGACGATCTTACCTGTGCCCGTTACACGAAAACGCTTAGCCGTCGCCTTATGTGTCTTGAGCTTATACTTCTTACCCACGTTGGTTTCTCCGCTATTTCTTCTCGTTTGAAGGTGCCAGGATCATTAACATGGCTCGCCCTTCCAGGTTTGGCTTTTGCTCGATAACTGCCACATCGCCCAGTTCAGTAGCGATGTAGTCGAGTCGATCACGCCCGATCTCCGGGTGCGTAATTTCGCGCCCTTTGAACTTCATCCGCACCTTGACTTTCATCCCTTGTTCTATCCAACGCCGTGCATCACGGATCTTGAAACCAAGGTGATGATCGTCAGTCTTCGGGCCGAGTTGGATCTCTTTAACCTCGACGTTTTTCTGTTGACGACGTGCTTTACGCTCGCGCCGTTGACGCTCATACTGAAACTTGCCAAAATCCATTACTTTGCAAACCGGCGGTTTAGCGTCCGGCGAGACTTCTACAAGGTCTAAATTGAGGTCTTCTGCTTCCCGCAATGCGTCATTGAGGGACATAATCCCTGCGTTAGAAGACTTGCCACTGCCTTCATCTATGATGACGCGCACTTCACGCGCACGAATTTGCCGATTAATGCGATAGTCCGAGCCTGTTATAGCCTTACCCTCTCTTAACTTGTTTAAATTATGAATGTAAAAATGATCTAACCTTAACGGTTAGAGCCACTGTAGTCTAACATAGCGTTATACTAGAGTCAATGTGATGCTCTGATTATTGGCGGCTGAAATACCCCCTCATCATAGCGGTTGACGTGTGCGAGCCCCTTTTTTCTTCTCATGCGTCCGCACTTCTGCTAATGCCTTATCATATCGCTTGAGCAGATCGTCATCGCTCCCCTTAAAGCGCCGCAAAACTTGATGCGTGCACGCTGTACAGCCACGCATCGCCCGGTAACTATCCGTCTCGCAGGATAGACACCCATTTAATCGAATCATCATGAGCATAAATGCGAGCGTTTCCTCATGGCATTCATCTAACTTCATCACCCGCTCGACGAGTTCCGCCCAGCCTGGCCCGCGCAAGTCGCGTAATGTGGCGATCACTTGATGCGGGAATAACAGTTCATTGTCTGTGTACATCGAAACACCCCGACAGAAAATTACAAACCATTAACTTCATGCTCATTTCAGCATATAGGGGTTATCATTCCAGCTCAAGCAGGACTTCCGTACTATTTGCAGATACAGCGCCACTAAGCACACTGAGCACAGACTGCATTGTGGAGACAAAAAACGAATGAAATCGCTCCTTTTAGCATTGATAAGCCTAGCGATATTGGCCGGATGTAGCGGGGATAGCGTGGTCTTCGCGCCGACATCCCTGCCGCCGGACACATCCCCACTGACATATACCCATCCTAGCGGCGGCTTTAGCGTCACCTTGCCGCGTACTTGGGCCGTTTATACGCAAAATTACAACGCCACCATCAGCGCGGACTTCACCCCACCCGGCGAAACAACACCCGCCCTGAGCATCACCGTTGCCCGGTTGGATGCACCAATTGAAACCAACGACCTTATCAATCGGTATCAATCGGAAATCCGAGCGGATGCACGCCGCTACACCGAGCAAGAACGACAATTGATGGGCGATGGTAGTTGGCGCTTAACCGGCATCAGCCGCACATTAGGCGGACAAACGCAAGCCCTCAACACATTCATCCAGCGCGAAGGGGACGTTATCGCCATCCTAGAAGCCCGCTTGCCCCGCAGCAATGAGCAGATCAACACGCTACAAGCGGCGATTAACACGTTTCAATTCAACTCGTCGCAGATCACGGAGGCTGTCCGGCTAGAAGCCCTCAGCAACCGCAGCAGCGCCGACATCCGCGTGATGAACATCCACGCCTGGACGACAAGCCTGGGCATTTACTTCGTCACCGGCGAAGTCGCCAATTTTAGCGACGCCATCGTGCAGGATATCCCCGTGCGTGTCGCCTTACAACATCCCGACGGTTCAATCTTAGCCGATGCCGTCGATGACGTGATGGGTTACGCGCTCAGGCCAGGTGAGTTCGCACCCTTTAGCTTGCGCTTCGGCGAAGGCAAACCGCCGGAAGCCTTGCGCTACACCGTGAACATTGGCAACACCAGTTGGGCACCCAACATCTCACCGGAGCGCCCACTCACAACATCGGATGACCTCAACTGGTCGGATCAATGGTATCTCTCGGAAGAAGGCCATTTTATCGTGGAAGGCAGCGTGACCAATATCAGCGACAATACCATCAGCGAACCCAAGGTCATCATCACACTGTTTGACGCTAACCAAAACGTAATCGCCGCCGCCTTTAACCCGCTGGATGTCAACACACTCCAACCAGGCGCAAGCGTCGATTATTTCCTGCGTATTCAAGAATTCGGCAGCCAACCGACAGATTACATCACCACAGTACAAGGCTGGATCAATGACTGAGATCACGCATATCTTGTTTGACCTGCATCACACCATCGTTGACTCGCATAAGATGAAACACAATTATGCCAAAGGCTTAGGCCAACTGATGAGCGAACGCTATGGCCTCACGCCGGAAGCCTGGGTAGGAGCTAATCTCAAGGTCATGGCCGATTATGACAGCTACTATGCCGATCTTGATCTCGGCGCGGAGAATGGCTTAAAACAAGCCTGGGAAGCCACATTCAGGATGACACGGGCGCTGTTCCGCTTAACGAACACGCCAGAACCCGACTTTGACGATCTGTGGGCGCTCGTGCGGGCGATCCCCGGTCAAGCACCCCGTTATGGTGATAGCTTCTACCCGGATGTGCACCCCGTATTAGAATATCTCCATGCGCAGGGCTACACGCTCGGCACCGCTACCCACGCTTACACCGCCCAAGCAGAAGCTGCGCTCATCGGCGCGGGAGTGAGGCATCTGTTCATGCTACAGGCCATCATCGGCGCGGATACCATCGGCATGGTATTTAAAGAAACGGACTATCTACACGAGGTGACACGCATTCTCAGTGTGCCAGCCGAGTCTATTTTATTGGTGGATGACAAAGCATGGATTATCGCCAATGCCAAGCGCGTGGGAATGCGCGGCGTACAAATTGACCGACAGCGCGATCAAGCCAGCGCCGGGGTTATCACGACGCTGGCACAACTCAATGCCTATCTTTAGGGCGCTTCTTCCGTGATGATAGTCGGCACCGGTGTTGGCTGCAAGATCGCCTCGCCAATTGTGCGGATGCGCGAGAGGACACGTTGTACTTGTCGGGGGATATAGCCTTCTCGGAAGCCGATCATACGTTCCCGCCCGGAAACATCCACGAACAACGAATAACGATATTCGTCTTCAGAGCGTGGCGGGCCGCTATAATTACCCTGCAAGCCAAAGAAATTAAGATCATCTAGCAATTGATCGATCGCTTCCACTTCAGCGGACGCGATAAAGCCATCAGCGCCATTGAGCACAACCCGCCCATCCTGATAAATCTCTAGGATAATCTCCAGATTTTGTGGGCCGCCGCGCTGCTCAAACCGTAGATAATCAAACAAGAGCGGCGCGAGGGGGTCTTCTGTCTCGGAGACAACCAACGTTCCCGGCGGCAAAACGGGCAATGCCCCCTCAGCAACGGGCGTTGGCGATGGGCGCGGCTGTTGTAAGACACCCGGCGGTAAAAATTGCTCTTCCAGTTCTTCCAATGTGATGTCCGTCTCGCTATCGGGCGCACCGACCGGTTCTTCCGGGGGCACCGTCGCGGCAGGTAGCGGTGTCGCCGCATCCACTGCCGCCCGTGTCGGCAGTTGTGTATCGTCTTCGGATCCACCACCACAAGCAGCCAAAACAGCCATCAACATCATCCCAAGCATGAGCCTAAAGCGCATGATCTCTTCCTTCGGTGTTCAACACGTTCACCACCATCTTAACGCCGAACCGCCCATGTCTGTTGTTTGAGTCCATAGACAATCACCCAATTTCGACCTGGTGCGCATGGCGAATAAAATCTTGTTGTAGTAAGGCTTCCATCACATCGTCAGGGATCGGCGCATCCAAGTTAAGGACGGTCAGCGTTTGGCCGCCGGGTTGCGCACGTCCCGTATGCCAACTAGCGATATTGACGTTATTCTGTGCCATCAACGTACCAACCTTGCCGATCACACCGGGTTGATCGTAACTGCCCATCAACAGCAATTTCCCTTTAGGTACAAAGTTCATGCGATATTCGTTGATCTGCATAATATGGGGTTCGCGCCTGTCGAGCAAAGTGCCGGAGATAATCATTTCCTCTTCGTCTTCCAGCGTGATTTTACACGTAATCACGTTGGCGTAATCCGTCACGCCCACACCTTTAACTTGCCCGACCTGAATATTCCGCTCACTTGCCAGCAACGGCGCATTAATATAGCTGACCGTTTCCCCCAGAACGGGTGTCAGCAAGCCCTTGAGCAAGGCCACCATCACCGGCTTGATGAGGCCGCTTACGTCATCGCCAACAAGCTCCACCGCCACCCGTTTTACCGGATGCCGTGATAGTGCATGTTGGATCAACCCCATGCGCTCCGCGAGCAGCATATATGGGCGCACCGTCTCGTAGTCCATGCCAGGTAGCAGCGGCATGTTCACCACATTACGATAATCCACATCATGCAGAGCATCCAGCAATTGCTGTACCACCTGCAAGGACAAATCCTGCGTAGCTTCCAGGGTATTATCGCCGATATGCGGCGTATGCACCACGTTATTAATCCCAATCAAGGGGCTATTATACGGCGGTTCCTCCACGTAAACATCTGTTGCGATCCCGCTAAGTTGGCCGCTTTCCAGCGCCTCCGCGATGGCGGCTTCGTCCCAAACACCACCATAAGCCGTGTTGATTAACCGCGCCCCCGGCTTAATCTGCGTGATACGGTCACGGTCGAGCAAGCCGCGTGTCTCGCGGGTTTCCGGCACATGGATCGAGACAAAATCACTCAAACTGAGCAGTTCACGCAGGCCGAGCAACTGCACCCGTTGGTCACCGATGTTATCTTCGCTCACATACGGATCAAACGCGATGACGTTCATCCCAAAGGCCAGCGCCCGCTGTGCAACCACACGCCCCACACGCCCCAGGCCAATGATGCCCAGCGTCTTACTTTGCAGTTGTGTACCGGCTTGTCGTTTACGATCCAGCAACCAATAACCGGAGCGCATACTATTATGCGCTTCCACTAAGCGCCGACTTAGCGCCAACATCAGCGTCATGGCATGTTCCGCCGCAGCGATAGCGCTCGCGCCGGGGGTGTTCATCACGATGACACCGCGTGCCGTCGCCGTGTCAATATCAACCCCGCTGAGGCTGGCCGTTGGCTTGGCGATGATCTTCAACTGCGGCGCATGATCTAACAATTCGCTGTCCAAGAACAGGTCATCCCGTGCGATGATCGCGTGCGCGTCCTTGAGCGCATCCCGCAGGTTGTGCGATGATGGCGGGACGACGGTCAGCGCAATATCGGTAGCGTCGTGTAGCAACGCGAGGCTTTCTTCAGTTAAATCAGTGGCGACGACGATATTAAACACGCAGCAACTCCAAGATTTCGTGCAAATTGGTGAAGACGTGCGGCGTGATCTCCGCGAAGGCTTCCGGCTGGGTGTGCGACAAATCCGGCACAGCATAGCAAGTCATCCCCGCCGCGACCGCCGCCCGTGCGCCATTGGGACTATCCTCTAAAGCCAAGCAGCGCGTCGGGTCAACGCCGAGTGTCTTAGCCGCCCGCAAATAGACATCCGGCGCGGGCTTTCCGTTCGGGTCATCGTCCGCCGTGCAGCGGATTTTAAACAGATCGTCCCAATCTTGGGAAGCCAAGGTCGCGTTAATCACATTCATAGACGAACTCGAAGCAATAGCATGGGGAATGTCTTGCGCCTCCACGTAGGCGACTAACTCCGATGCTCCCGGTTGCGGCTTGACTTCTACCGGAATCAATTCAAGTACCATTTTTTGTAACTGCGCACCGAGTTCGGACACAGTCGGCTCAAGCGAATAAATCGCTTTGAGCTTGGCGATAAATTCGTCCAGGCGCAAGCCAACAATGGCATTACGCGCTTCTTCTGTGTAGATATGCCCATAAGATTGGATAAAAGCGTCTTCTGCCATGTGCCATACCCGCTCAGAATCAACGAGCAGGCCATCCATATCAAAGATAATCGCGTCAAATTGTGTCATCGTTTGATCCCATAAATGCGTTTTCAAATGCGTTACGCATGGCCTCCGGCGCGATCGTCATATCACCACCCAATGCCAACGCAATCCCTTTGTCAAAAATTGCTTGATGCTCCGTGTCAATAACCCGCGCATAACCGCTCGCCCCAGCCGCCAACGGCAAAATCGGCGCGATTGATTCGCTGTGAATAAACACGTCGGATTGTTCCAACACCTTCTGCCGGGCGACAACACCGCCAAACCCGATGAATAAATCCACCACATCGCGCGTCGCCAAATCCGACGATCCATCGCCGACCATCAAGCGGCGGCCATGCTTATCCCCGGCCAACTCGCGGATAATGTCCGGCTTGCCGCTCGTCACGGTGAGCGGACCCTCATCGTAATCTAAGTAGGTCTGCTTATGATTGACCTGTGGCTCGTGGTAATTCCACCAATCGCCAGAAAGCTCGTTGTATTCCAATTCTACAGCGCGGATGTGCTGCGCAGATACACCGAGACGCTGCCCAAACCCCTTGACGGGTTCCGCTAAGCCACCACTGATGATAAACACCTGCTTCTTGAGATAGCGCAACGCCGCCAAAACAGCCTGCACATCCGGCACAATTGTTTCCCAATAACGTTCTTCAATCGCTTTCAGTTGGCCGCGTGTCGGGCGGATCGCTTTCAGCCGTTTACCATAGACCTCTTCAAGATCAAGCTCACCATCCATCGCCTTTTGGGTGAGCAACCCCACGCGCCACTCTTTGCCTTTGAGCTTTGCCAGTTCATCAATGCCTTCAATTGTGGATAGTGTGCTGTCACAGTCAAAGAAAATAAGGTCAAAGCTTGCCCAGCGCGTTTTATCAACCATACAATACGTGCTCCTGATGTTTTCTTCCAGCACGATTATACAATCTATAAACGCTTTGTGTAACCATCGCCACATGGTATCATCCACACAAAAAATCAGGGCTTACAATGTTGGAAATCACACAATTAGACGATTTACCCAAATTAGAAACCATCACCATCCCGGAAGACTACTTGGATGAAATGGGACACATGAACATCATGTACTACATCCACATCTTTGACCGTACTATCTGGAATCTCTTTAGCAAGTTCGGGCTGACGTTCGAATACACCAAGCAAAAGCAAAAAGGCATGTTTGCGCTCAAACAGTTTATTCAATATTGGGCGGAAGTCCACACGGGCGAAACGGTTCATGTCCGCGCCCGTGTACTCGATGTAGGCGAAAAACGTGTGCATTTTATGGCCTTTATGGTCAATGAGACGACACAAAAAATCGCCTCAACATTTGAGGTTCTCGCGTCCTTCGCGGATCTAACGACACGCCGCACCGCTCCCTTCCCGCCGGAGGTCAAAGCACGTATCCAAGCCACCGTAGACCGCAACCGACAATTGACATGGGATGCCCCAACTTGCGGTATACTCAAAGTATGACGACACAACAACACACAAGGAGTAATGTGCTATGCGCATAACCCGTGCGTTCATCGCTATATTACTGGCCCCCTATCGCCTCATCATGCACATGCTACGCAGCCCGGCCTATCAAGACAAAGTGTTTTACTACACGATCTCGCCTGTACGCATCTTTCGACCGGCGCAAGCAGGGAAACCACCATTTAAGGCGCTCATCCCGTTGCAAGGCGGCGGATTTTATAGCGCCGGGGATAAAGTCTTGCTCGATAGCAATGGCGAAGGTGGCGGCACATTGACCCAAAACGGCGACGATGTGCTTGCTGCCGGGATGGGCGATGGTCGCACTAGCGGGGGTGTTATGCTGCGCATCGGCGAAAGTCTGCGGATTTATCCGTTGGTCGGTGTGGGCAGTGCCGGGCACAGCATCCAGCAGATTAAAGGCGAGGGCAATCTATCCACACAGACCATCAGCGTGCAACGTTCCGGCGGCATCGGCGTGGAATATCGCATCGGTGGGCGTTTTGGCGTTGTAGTAGGTTTTCGCGTGGGTGGGGTTCAGTCATTTTTTGGCGGTAGCACAGAACCGCGCTTTAAATTACTGCTTGGCGTGGGACGCTTCGGCAAATAAAAAGGGGGCACAAGGCCCCCATTGATCTACAGTTCCCCAATTTCTTTGAGAACGTCTTGCACCAACGGTCCGATTTCCGTCGGGTTATTGGCAACCTTAGCCCCCACTGCGGAGAGGGCTTCCATCTTGGCCTCAGCCGTGCCCTTCCCACCGGAGACAATCGCGCCAGCGTGCCCCATCTTCTTGCCTGGAGGCGCAGTCACCCCGGCGATGTAAGTCACAACTGGCTTAGAGAAGTTATCTTTGATGTACTCAGCGGCTTCTTCTTCCGCACTACCGCCAATCTCACCGATCAACACAACGGCCTTCGTTGCCGGGTCATTTTCAAACGCGGCCAGCGCGTCAATGAAGCTCGTCCCCGGCACCGGGTCACCGCCGATACCAACGCAGGTCGTCTGCCCGATGCCTGCCGCTGTCAGTTCGTATAACGCCTGATATGCTAACGTCCCGGAACGGCTGATGATCCCGACAGGGCCGCCCGGCTTGGAGACTTCCGTCGGCGTAAAGCCAATGTTGGCCTTGCCTGGGCTGAGAACGCCGGCACAGTTCGGCCCTAGTAAGCGTACATTCGGATAATCGTCTTTGAGGGTGTTGTACACCTTGGCTTGGTCATGCGCGGGGATATGCTCAGTTACGCAGATAATCAACTCGATGCCGCCTTCAGCCGCTTCAAGGATGGCATCCGCACAGAAACGCGCCGGAACGATGATAAAGGAGACGTTCGCGCCTACTTTGTCCACCGCTTCTTTAACGGACGCATAGATCGGGATACCTTCGACATCTGTGCCCGCCTTGCGCGGGTTCGTCCCGGCGACGATGTTGGTGCCATAGTCACGGTTACGTAGCCCATAAAAACGCCCTTGCGAGCCGGTCAAACCCTGGACGACAACCTTGGAATTTTCATCGACAAAAACAGCCATGCTTATTTACCTCCTGCGGTTTCAACGGCGGCCTTCGCAGCCATGAGCATATCGGGTTTCATCATCAGACGATCGGACTCGTTCTTTTTGAGGATAGCGCGGCCTTCTTCCGCATTGGTGCCATCCAAGCGGGCAATAATGGGCGAATGCAGTTCGACACGATCCATCGCTTGGATGATGCCCTTCGCCACTTCGTCACAGCGCGTAATGCCGCCGAAGATGTTGATGAAGATTGCCTTCACGTTTTCGTCTTCGTTGATGACGGTCAGCGCGTTCGCCATATGATCCGCGCTTGCAC
>DAOTTT010000400.1:0-18658 GCA_034437635.1 Anaerolineae bacterium
GAGCGCGGCAGCGTCAACGATACGCTGATCTTTGTCGATGGGCTGACCGGGGAGACGCAGCGCGTTACCGTCACCGGCGAACGCTATACCGTGTATCAGCTTGGGGTGATGTTTTATGATCGCACATTGCGCCGCGTTATGATCGCGCAACCGGACGGCAACATCAGCGAACATCCTTATATTCGGCTTGCGCCGGAAGTCCAGCGCGTGGATTGGGTGATCGCTGATAATGGCGAACGGCTCGCTTGGACGGTTGTCGGCACGGACGTACAAGGCCGTTTGACGACACGCACGACCATCGCCAACATTGACGGCACGGGTATTCGCCCGGTATATACCGAAGTCGATGCCGATGGTAATCGCCTGCGTGCCTTGCCCATCGGCTTTAGCGCGGATAACGAAACGCTTTACATGGATAATTACCCGGACGGCATCGAACAATTCATCGCGTTTAATCAATATGTGGGCATCTTCGCGCTGGATCTCAACACGCAGGCGACGACGCTCTTACCGGGTGAACAAGGCAGCAGTTGTATTTGTGGCGGCGCAATCCGCGATGATTTGTTCTTGCGTTTGCGACTCAACATAGGCGGCACACGCAGCGGTTTTGATATGCACATCTACAACTTAAGCGCCGATACCGAAGACGTGATCCCTGCGCCTAATGTCGGCGCATATGACACGGCAGGCGATGTGTTGATCTCCGATGATGGCTCCCAAGCCATTTACGCTCTTGCCAGCATTACCGATTTTAATACGCCGACCCAGCGCATCGAGACGGTTTTTGTACTGGTGGATGTCAGCACGCTAGAGCAGCGCGTACTCAACCGCAGCCCATTAACGCTCTTTGTGCGCCCGGTCACCTGGACGGAGGACAACAGCGCGGTTATCTTCACCAACCCGGAGCAAGACGGCACTTGGAAGATCAATATCAGCGATGGCCGCCTAGAACGCATCGCTGATGCGACGTATTTGGGGATTTATCAACAAACTTAATTGGCATTTTCTAGCTTAACGCTTAGAATTTAAACATGACTGAAAAAAGTATTTTAAATCAATTAGCCGACGCAGAGCGCCGACAAGCTAAATATGCACCCATCGCGCAGATATTGCGTGACATCTATGGAGAAATTACATGGACGGAAGGCCAACCACCGATGGATGAATTGGTGAGTTGTATTCTCAGCCAAAACACCAACGACGCTAACCGGGACAAGGGCTTTAACGCGCTCAAAAAACGCTATCCTACTTGGGAAGATGTGGTCGCTGCGCCGACTGACGAGTTGATCGACACGATCCGCCCAGCAGGGTTAGCTAACCAAAAAGCGCCACGCATCCAAGCGGCATTGCGCACCATCTACGATGAACGCGGCGAATA
This sequence comes from Anaerolineae bacterium, assembly GCA_034437635.1. Taxonomy (GTDB): domain Bacteria; phylum Chloroflexota; class Anaerolineae; order Aggregatilineales; family Phototrophicaceae; genus J038. The sequence goes on from DAOTTT010000400.1 coordinate 1,379, forward strand.
TAACATCGACTTTCTGCGCGATCTCCCGCTTGATGAAGCCAAGGCATGGCTCACGCGGATGAAGGGCATCGGCCCGAAGACCGCCGCGATTGTACTGTGCTTTGCCTTTGGGTTACCGGCCTTCCCGGTTGATACCCACGTTAACCGCGTGAGTAAGCGTATTGGCTTCGTGCCGGAAAAAATGAACATCGATAAAGTCCATGATATGATGGAGTCAATCGTCCCTGATGACGATCATTATGCCTTCCATATCTATTTGATCCGACATGGGCGCGACACCTGCACGGCGCGTACCGCCTTCTGTGAGCGTTGCCCTCTCACGCTACATTGTGATTATTACCAGCAACGAGTAAAAGACCATGACTGATAAACCAGTAAATGAACTCGAAATTGCCAATATGCGCAACAACTTAAACTTGTTGAGAAGCCAGCTTAAAGCAGGCCGCATTGATGAAAGTTTCTTCGTCAAGCAAATCGACAAACTCGATAACTTGATGGAGCGCGTCTCCAAAGATCAAGCCGCCCGCGACCAAAGCGCCCGCTTTGAAGCCCTGTATAACGTCAGCCGGGTGTTAGGCTCATCGCTTGACTTACAAGTCGTGCTCGACCAAGTTATGGATGCCATTATCCAATTAAGCAATGCCGAACGCGGCTTTTTGATGCTACAAGATGATGATGGCGGCTTAACCGTCAAAGCAGCGCGTAACTTCGACCAACAGACGATTGCCAGCGAAGACTTTAAGTTTAGCCGGACAGTCGTCAACCAAGTGTTGGACAGCGGCGAGGCCATCCTCACGACCAACGCCAGCGAAGACCCGCGTTTTGCCGGGCAAGCGAGCATCGTTGCGCAGTCCTTGCGCAGCATTATGGCGACCCCGCTCCGCGCACGCGGCGAGGTTATCGGTGTGGCCTATGTGGATAGCCGCGCTCTTGCCGGCCTATTCCGCCAAGAGGACATCAGCGCGTTAGACGCTTTTAGCGCCCAGGCCGCTATTGCCCTGGACAACGCCCTGTTGTTCAGTGCGACGGACGAAGCCCTCAGCCGCCGTGTGAATGAGTTGACACAACTCCGCCGCATCGACATGCAGCTTAACCAGACACTTGATGTCGAACGCGCCATTAACTTTACGCTAGAATGGTCTTGTCGCCTTGCGGAGGCCGACGCGGGGTTCCTCGGCTTGGTCAGTGCGGAGCAGAACATTACCGATACATACCAGCACGGATTTAACGCGCAAAACGCCCCACAAGGCACACTCATTGACCTTTATCCAGAGACAGAACACGTTATCCAAAATGGGCAACCCGTTGTCAAACGGTCGCCGGATGGCATCGCCTATATGATCGTCCCCATTCGCCGAGACCAAGACATTATAGGCGTAGTCGTCATTGAGCGGCACAGCGGCACCGCCTTCACAGATGACCAAACCGACCTTGTGGAACGGGTGATCTCGCGTGCGTCCATTACCATCGAAAACGGTCGCCTGTATAGCGCCGTCCAAGCCGCAGACCGCGCCAAGAGTGAGTTTGTCGGCATCGTCGCGCACGACCTTAAATCACCGATGACGGGAATCAAAGGGTATGCGGAATTGCTGATTATGGTCGGCGGCCTTGATGACAATCAGGTCAGCTATCTACGCAAAATTAGTAACACCGTCGAACGTATGGAAATTCTCGTGAGCGATCTCGCGGACATCAGCCGCATTGAGAGCGGTCACTTCTTCATGGAAGAAACGCACTTTAATGTGCCGGACGTGGTGCAAGCCGTTAAAGATGGCACCCTACTCCAGATCAAAGCTCGCAATCATCAATTCATTGAGGACATTGAGCCAGGGCTACCCGAATTACACACCGACTATTATCGCCTGTTGCAAGTTTTAATCAATCTAGTCAGCAATGCATATAAGTATACGCCGGATAACGGTACTATTACCTTACGCGCCTATCGTGACGCGGACCGTGTGCGCTTCGACGTGCAAGATAGCGGTATTGGTTTAACACCAGAGCAGGTTGCCAAGCTCGGCACCAAGTTCTGGCGTGCGGATGACGATTACACCCGCGCTCAACCAGGCACTGGCCTCGGTTTTTCGATCACAAGGAGCTTAGTCGAGCAAATGGGCGATCATATTCATATTGAAAGCACCGTTGGCGAAGGCAGCACATTTACATTTAGCGTGCCCATAGCAGCAGCGGAGGCATAGATGCACGTCTTCCTTTCGCCACATATGGACGATACAACCTTAAGCTGTGGCGGCACCATCCACCAACTGACGCAAAGCGGCGAGTCTGTCCATATCATCACTATCATGGCCGGGTATCCGCCGCATCCGTTACCGGCTTCGCCACTGGTAGCAGAACTCCATGCCCGGTGGCAAGCAGGTATATCACCTATTACCGTCCGGCGAGAAGAAGAAACACAAGCGAATGCGATCTTAGGTGCGACGGTCACATTCTGGGACATTCCCGATTGTATTTACCGGACGTTGAACAACACGCCGCTCTATGTCAATGGGGATGATGATCTGTTTGGTGGCGTTCATCCGCAAGACCCCGCCCACCAACAACTTGACCATTACACACTACCAGCGGATGCGACCGCCGTTTACATCCCGGCAGGCATCGGCAATCATGTCGATCATGTGTTGGTCAAACAGTGGGCGCTCGACCAACTGACAAACGCTGACTGCTTTCTCTATGCTGATTATCCATACAGCAGCAGTCAATCCGCCGTCGAGTCTTTGCCATCTGTCATCAAGACATTTGATGTGTCACATTTCAATGCTAAAGTGCAAGCTGTCAACGCCTACCGCTCACAAATTAGCACATTCTGGGAAGATGCCAACCACATGCGCCAACAACTTGAAGCCGATATGCGCGACCCGCACACCGGACGCTTTGCCGAACACTATTGGCGCATCGTATAGAAGAAGGAGAACAATAATCTATGTCTAAAATCGAGGAAGCCAAAGCCGCCATCGCGGAATTGCTAGAAAACGCTCGCACCGGCAATATTATTCCTATCCGCCTCCCCGGTCAAGTTGAGAAGATTCAAACGCTTTTGCTCGAAGCTGAGGAAGAACACAAGGGGGAAATCCAAGACTTAAAGAATCTACCCGGTGGTGACACTGGCGAACTGATTATAGATACCGCCGAATTCTTTAAAACAGCCATCCACGACCTTAAAAACCCACTGGCCTCTATCAAAGGATATGGCGATATGCTCATCAACCCGGCGATGGGCGCGGAGTCACTCAACGATATGCAAAAGCAATTCCTAGAGGTCATCCGCACGAATACCAAGCGGATGGAGGTCTTGCTGGCTGATGTGAGCGTCGTCAATAAGCTCAAGGCAGGTATTTTGCGCGTCAATGACAAGATGGATATGTTTAAGAACATCGCTATGGTATTAGAGCGTGACGCTAAACCGATGGCCGAAGAACTCAACCGTCAGCTTGAGTTTGACATTCCGCAAGGGCTGCCCATACTTAACATCGATGGCGACCACCTTGCAATGGCACTACTCAAGCTAATCGAAAACGGCCTCAAATACTCACCGGAAGGCGATGGTAAAGTGACGGTTAGTGCGCGTGGAGAAGATGGCAACCTCATTATCACAGTGGCCGATAACGGCATCGGCATGAAAGCGGACGAACTCGCCCAACTAGGCACGATGTTCTTCCGCGCCGACCATGACTTAGTGCGCAGCTACAAAGGCAGCGGCCTCGGTATTCCGATCGCTTATGGGTTGATCGAAAAGATTAACGGTACAATCAGCGCCAGCAGCACACCAGATGAAGGTACTACCTTTGAAATCACGGTACCGGGCATGTCATAAGCTGTGCAAAGTTTTGCACAGCTTGTGCAAAACTTTGACTTTACATCCTTAACAAAATGTGATATTCTATCGTCAAAATAAATTTTTGTTACAAACTAAATTGAATCTAACACACTTTTTTCGGCACAGCCGTCTATGGCTGTGTCTTTTGTAATTTTAGGATGTAGAACGATGATCGACCAACCGCAATATCTCACACAGGAAGGTATGGATGCGTTAGAAAACAAGCTCAAGCATCTATTAGAGGTGCGCCGCCCGGAAGTCGCCGAGCGCCTGCGCGAAGCGGTAGAAGAAGGTGGTGAACTCACCGAAAATTCCGAGTACGAATCCGCCAAGAACGAACAAGCGTTTGTCGAAGGCGAAATTATTCGTCTGGAAAATATCTTGCGCAATGCTCAACTCATCGACGATAGCCAACCGCATGACACCGTCGTCCCCGGCGCAAAGGTCACTGTGCAAGAAAAAGGTAGCCGGGTCAAAGAAGCTTATCATCTGGTCGGGTCGGCGGAGGCCAACCCCCGCGCCGGTAAGATTTCCATCGTTAGCCCGATGGGTAAAGCATTACTCGGCGCTAAAGTCGGGGATCGTGTCACTGTCGCCACGCCGGACGGTGATATTGTCTTCAGGGTCAAATCCATCGAATAGTTAATTGAACTTCCGTCGGATCATGGCATAATAGGCACGCTGAGTCCACTGGCAGGACTCAGCGTGTTTTTGTTCCCCAACAAACAATCATGAGATAAGGCTATGTGGCAACCGAACAAACTAGAAGCTGAACGTCTGGAAAAAGCCGAGCGCCTGAAAAACGAAAAAGGTGTTCAACTCTACCCGCGCCGGGTCAAGCGTACACACACCGCCGCCGCTGCCATTGCCGCATACAAAGCAGCAGAGGACGACGACAACGCACCGGAGATCACCGTGAGCGTCTGCGGGCGCATCCGCCGTGCTAACATCAAGGGAAAAGTATCCTTTATGCACATTGAGGACGAGACAGGGCGCATCCAGCTTTTTATCCGTATCAATGATGTTGGCGAAGACACCTATAATCTCGTCAAAGAAAAGCTGGTCGAAATCGATGACTTCGTGCAAGCCAGCGGTACGCTCATGCGGACAAAAACGGGCGAAGTGAGCGTGCGCACCCAAGCGTTGATCTTGCTGTCTAAATCACTCAGCCCACTGCCCGTCGTCAAGCAACAGGTGCTAGACGATGGCACAACTAAAGAATATGGCGAGTTTAGCGATATGGAAACACGCTACCGTCAACGCTATGCGGATTTAGCCGTTAATGGCGACGTGCGCGACGTGTTCCGCAAGCGCAGCCGCACCCTGAGCGCCATCCGCATGTTTTTTGACGATGAAGGCTTTTTGGAAGTCGAAACGCCCATCTTGCAGCCGATTTATGGCGGTGCAGCGGCACGCCCGTTCACTACCCATCACAATCAGCTTGACCAAGAGCTTTATCTGCGTATCAGTTTCGAGCTATATCTCAAGCGGTTGCTGGTCGGCGGTTATGATGCCGTCTATGAGATCGGGCGCGACTTCCGCAACGAAGGCGTGAGCTATAAGCATAACCCGGAGTTCACACAGATCGAATTCTACAAAGCCTATGCAGATTATAACGATGTCATGGATCTCACCGAGCGCATGGTGGCATTCGTCGCGGAGCGTGTCACCGGGGGCACGACGATAACATATCAAGGCAATACAATCGACCTTGCCCCACCCTGGAAGCGAATCACCCTGCGCGATGCCATCAAGAACGATAGCGGCATTGACTATATGGATCACACAGAGGCCGATTCACTCGCAGAGGCCATCCGCGCCACAGGGGAAAAGGTCGCGCCAGGGACGACTTGGGGCCGTTTGATCGACATTCTCTTGAGCAAGTTTGTCGAGCCGAACTTGATTCAACCGACGTTCTTAATCGACTATCCGCGTGATATTTCGCCATTTGCCAAGCGTGTAGATTACGACGATTTCCATGTGGAGCGGTTCGAGTTTTTCATCAACGGTATGGAGATGGGCAACGCCTTCACCGAATTAAACGACCCCCGCGACCAAGAACAACGCTTCTTGGATATGGCGAAACTCTATAAGGATGAAGACGACGAAGCGACCCCGCTCGATGAAGATTACCTGCGAGCGATGCGCTACGGGATGCCCCCCAATGGCGGCTTCGGCATGGGTGTTGACCGCCTCGTGATGCTGCTCACCGATCAACGTTCTATTCGTGATGTGCTGCTGTACCCACACTTGCGCAGCGAAAAATAGCGCATAAGCACGAAAGAGAATACAATATTAAGAGGGTGGCTTATTTATCCCCCTCTTTTATTCATTGGCATTCATCAGGCGGTTGATTATGACAGCGACACTCAGTTTACAAGCTGTACTTGACGGACTCGGACAAGCGGTGTTGATCTTTGGTAACGATGGCCGCTTGATCCACGATAATTTAGCAGCACGCACCTTTTTAGGCACTGATATTACCCTCATCCGGGACAAAGGGTGGGAGGCCGCAACCGCATTGCTCAATGCAACCCAGACCAACCCGGAAAAAATGATCGATCATTACAAACAACAAGCGTTAGACTCCGAGCGGCCTGTGCGCTTTAATATCTTCCGCTCCGGGGAGTACATCCCCTGTTGGGCAACTACTATCTTGGGCGATGCAGGCGAAGTCTGCACGATGATTACCATCGACATGCCGGATTGGACAGCCATGCAGGAGCTTTTAAATACCTTCCGCGATGAACTAAGCGATGCGGTTTTCTCTACGAAAGGACATGTGGACATCATTGATCGTGACCTTGATCGTTTCGACCCGGAGAAGGGCAAAGTCGATCAACTCAAAAAGCGGGTATCTGGCCTTACACGGCTTATCGGCCTGCATATGGATCGTACCGGGCGATTAATGACGATGCTCGAACGCCTGGAAGACATTCGCATCGGTATGCTGCGCAGTAAGCTCAAGGCACAGCGCAAAAAGATCGTGCTGGAAGATTTCTTCGAGGATTTCATTGAAGAATTGGATCAAATCCAACTGGTAGACCCGGAGACAGAAGCGCACGATCATCGTTCGCGCATCACGCTTGACCTACCGCCTCATGCCGCAGTCAGCGCCGCGACAAGCTACCTGACCCGCATCTTGCAGGACGTTTTGCGCAATGCTATCATGTACAGCATGAAGGCCACACCGATTAAGATTAAGGTGGCGCTCAAGGGGCAATCCGTACAGATTGACCTCATAGACGACGGTTACGGCATCCGCGAGCGCGAGCGTGAGCGCGTGTTTGAGTCGTTTAAGCGGGCCCGCCAACCGCAAATCATCGGCGAATTTGGTTATGGCCTTAGTTTATATTTATGCAAATACGAGGTAGAAGCCATGAACGGTAAGATGTGGTTTGAAAGCGAAGAAGGCGTAGGGACGACCTTTAGCATTATGCTCCCGACTTGGCGCGAAGTCAGCGCGGCATCTTCTGATTCATCCTCTTCTACTTCATGAACTGGCTCGACTGAACGACGCACCCCCGCATTCGCGTATCGCCTCACTCTGGTCGGCCAGAGGAGGCGTTTTTATTTGGAGTAGATGATATGGACTTTTTGACCCGTGAGGTCTTCGACTTATTGATTATACTCGTCATCGTCATTGGCCTTGTGCTGGCGTTTTTCCGCCTGCGTGCGGATTTCACCCGGCCATTGCCTAACGACGAGACACCAACATTTGACGACGAATAGGCGCTCTGACGCGCACAACTTTTGAGGAGACACCATGTTAGACATCAATTTGATCCGTGATAACGCGGATTGGGTAAAAGATCAAATCCAAAAATTGGGCGATATAGACGCTATCACCCGTGTGGATACTATCGTCAAGCTGGATAGCGACCGTCGCGAGTTACTCGGCAAGGTCGAAAAAATCCAAGCACAGCGTAACAAGCTCAACAAAGGCGTTGGCCGTCTGCGCGGGGATAAAAAGCTAGATGATGCGACGAAGGTCGCACGGGCACATCACGCCGCTGCTGCGATCAACAATGATGATCTGGAGCAGGCCGTCGCCATCTTGACGGGCGAAACAGCGGTTGACGCTGTAGACGGCGAGTTACAACTGTACTTCGACGCGCTCGCAGATGCACTACGCAGCGTTGGCGATCGCGTCAACGAAATTAACGACATCCTGCGCACCCTGGAGCCAGAACTTGAGGACAATATGCTCTGGCTGCCCAATCTCCCCCACGAGAGCGTTATCATCGCGGAGAGCGACGAGCACAACAGCCCACATGCGCCCGTTGGCGAGATGCCGGAATTCGACTTTACACCACAAGCCCACTGGGACATCGGCCCGGCATTGGGCATGATCGACTTTGAGCGCGGCACCAAAATCGCCGGATCGCGCGGTTATCTGCTGCGTGGATGGGGCGCACGTCTCCAACGCGCTTTAGAAACTTTCTTCTTGGATAAAGCGCGGGAAAAAGGCTTTGAAGAGGTCTATGTCCCGTTCTTTGTACGCGAAGAAATGCTCTACGGTGCCGGGCAATTCCCTAAATTTACGGATGTCGTCTATTACGATCAGGATGCGGATGTGTATATGCTGCCGACATCGGAGGTCGCCATCACCAACATCCTCCGCGATGAAATTTTGGATGAGGCCGATTTACCGCTATATTTTGTCGCGGATACGCCCTGCTTCCGCCGGGAGAAGGCCAGCGCCGGGCGCGAGACACGCGGCATCAAGCGCGTGCATCAATTCCAAAAAGTAGAAATGTATAAATTCACCCATCCCGATACCAGCTATGATGAACTGGAATCGCTCACGGTTGCTGCAGAGGAAATCTGTAGCGACCTGGGCTTAACCTACCGCCGCCTAGAGATCGTCAGCGGCGACCTGGGCTTTAGCGCCGCGAAGAAATACGATGTCGAAGTGTGGGCACCCGGCGTTGAAGAATGGCTAGAAGTTAGCTCGTGCAGCAATACGGAGGCGTTCCAAGCACGCCGCGCTAACATCCGCTTCCGCCCGGAAGGAAAAAAGAAAACAGAGTTCGTGCATACGCTCAACGGGAGCGGCTTGGCAACCCCGCGTGTGATGATGGCACTCATGGAAACCTACCAGCAAGCCGACGGTAGCTTGGTCGTGCCGGAGGTGCTGCGGCCTTACCTGGGCGGCGTGGAAGTCATCGCCAAAGCATAGGCCATTCGGCAGAATAAACGAATCAACGGCGGATTGATTTTGTGCAATCCGCCGATTGTATTTATAAGGCCGCGTGGCATAATGTGGCCGATTACATACGCAGGCGAGGTCAAACACTATGGAAACCCTTTTCGTCTACGGCACCTTATTACAAGCGTCCGTCCAAGAACAGGTCATCGGGCGGGCGATCGCCACCGAACCGGACACCTTAGCCGGCTTTACGCGACATGCCACCGTATTCGGCCTGCAAGCCTATCCCATCATCAGCCCACAAGCGGATGATGCCGTTGAGGGATGCACATTAGAGATCACGCCGGAAGAACTGCAACGGGTTGACCGCTACGAGACATCCAACTATCAGCGCGTACAAGTGCAACTCAGCAGCGGACGGCTCGCATGGGTCTATTGCAGCCATGCACCATCATTTGTAGATCACGTATTGGGATAAAAATGCCACCATCTGCTCGTAATAATGCGTGAGTGTCTCCGGTTTACGGAAGCCATGTCCCTCACCCGCATAGACATGATACTCATGCGGGATGCCCCGCGCCCGTAACGCCTTCACCATCGTGTCAGATTGGTTTTTAGGCACAACCGTGTCCTCTTCTCCCTGGAAGATCAACAACGGGTCGCGCAGTTTGTCCACATGGAATATCGGCGACCGTTCACGATACAAGTCAGCCGCATCTGGCAATGGTCCGATCAGCGAGTCGTTATACCGCGCCTCAAATTTGTGCGTATCCTGCACCAGCATAAATTGATTGGCGATCCCATAACGGCTGATGCCCGCCGCATAAAAACCGGGATACGTTACCAGGGATTGCAGCACTGTGTAACCGCCTGCACTCCCACCCATAATCACCACACGCTCCGCATCGACTTTGCCCGCGTTGATGAGATGCTCTGCGCCCGTCTTACAATCGTCCACGTCCACCACGCCCCATTGCCCGCGCAGCTTGAGCATGTACTCACGACCATAACCCGTACCCCCGCGATGATTGACCATCAGCACGGCATAACCGCGTGTAGCGAAGAATTGCGCATCGGTGTCGTAGGTCGCTAACTTTTGCGATGTAGGACCACCATGTACATAGATCACTAGCGGCGGCAGACCGCCAGCACCCTCCCCGGCGGGCGGATAATACAGGCCATAAGCGGTATCGTCGTCAGTCGTCCGCCATGCGGTTGACTCCGGCGCGGAGAACTGCGCCGCTGGAATATTTTCCATATCAGAACGACGGTGAATGGTCGTCTCGTCTTCTGCGTCGTAAGTAATCACACGCGGAGGCGTAGCATAGCCCGACGCTAACATGGCAATCGTGCCCTCCGACGAGACGGCGATTTGTTCCATGTGCGTATAAGTCTTTAGTGCGTTGACGCACGTCGTCGTGTCCGTCTCTAAGGAATAATGATACAAGCTGTAAAAGCCGCGTTCATTACGCAGCACATAGACTCCGTGCGCGTCCGGTGTCCAAGCGTAAGTGCGCATCCCTTGTATCCATGCCGGGGTCGCGTGTTCGGCCTCCGCATGGGTCACTTGATGATGGGTGTTATTCTGTAGATCCAGTAAATACAATTGACCATAACCGCTTTTATCACTCATGTAAGAGAGATAACGCCCATCCGGGCTAAATTCCGGCTGGAATATAGCCGTATCCCGTAGATCTTCTACAATCTGCATGGAGTCAATATAGGGCACGCCAGTATCATCTATGGCGAGCTTGGCGAGGTGTAAGCGGGTGCCATCCCAGGGCATATTGGGATGATCCCACGAGACAAACGCGATATACGTACCCTGGGGGTGCCATGTCGGTTGCATGACAAAATCTGTGCCGAAGAATAGCTTGCGCGGCCACAATTTACCGTGCGCGTCAATCAAGCCGATGCCGTCTTGCCCTTCATACGTATGCACAAAAGCCACCCACTGCCCATCCGGGGAGACACGCGGCGACGACGCGCCGCCAAATGCGGGGGTAATCGCCTGTAGCTTACCGCCGTCAATCGGCACACGATACAAGCGCCCTTTATCCCCCACGAAGAAGACCGTTTTGTCCGCGACGGTGAACGTCCCACCGCCATAACCCACGCGCCCACGCACAGACATCGCACCGTCGGTCAAGTCACGCGGGGCATCTTGCTCATGCTGCGCGACCAACACGCTTTTACCTGCGCGGCCTTCTACCCAGACCAAGGTATTATCCTCTGTATCCCACTGCACATCATACAAGCGGATACCTGCCGCAACCTTTTGCGGTGTAATGGGGCTTTTCCAAGTACCATATTGTTTTGACACGTTTTTGAACCTTATATAGCCATTAAGTATTTAATGACATTAAACCGATCAGCATAAATGCGCAAGGGCAACAGGTGAAGAGGCAATAAAAAACGCCCTTATGGGCGTTCTTTAAATTTATGGGGTGTGGAGTGAGACAGTAAATTAATCTTTTAATAAATTTATTTTTGGGGTGTGCTCCACACGACTAACTTGTCTGAATCATATATAAAATCAGGCCGAAAGTCAAAGGATTTTTCGGCGAAAATCACAGCCAAAGGTTGCATACCACATAACTATCGATAGTTTCTTGTGGAACAATGAGCCATTTTGAACTGTAAAGCACCATAATTACAAGCTAGCAAGATGCACTCCCGCCAGTTTACAAATTTTATGTACATGTGTGTGAGCGATAAGATTTATACACAATGCACAATGGCGCTATGTGTTGTTACGCGCACGCTGCCATGCGATTTGCCCTAAATCGCTCACGGGGTCGTATTCGGTAGAGATAATTTCAACGGTTGTGCCGATGTCGGCCCATTCGTACAGTTGACGCGCTTGGTCGTCCGGCGACATCACACAGCCGAATGTCGTCTGCTGGCCGATTGCCCCATCGCCTAAAATATTACCATTGGGCAACAGCACACTCCCATGAAAGCCATTGACCAAGCCAGGCCGCACCGCATAAATTCCCATGAACCAACTCATCTCCCACTGCCCACAGGCCAGCCCCGCAGAGTTGCACAGCGTACTGCTGCTGCCGTAGGCTTTTTCGGAGTGACTCAGGACTTGATAAACGCCCGGCGATGTCGGCGCATCCGGCACACCAGTAGAAATACGCCATTCAAACGCGACCTCACCATTTTCAAAGGCGACAAGATATTGTCGATCAAGATCAACGACAATGCGCTTGTGTGGCACAGGTGGTTCCGGCATGACCTCATCCGGTGACGGAACATTGAGCACATCACCGACAGAAAGAATATCCATGTTACGGCCACTGTTAGCATCCTGGATGAGCAAGAAAGGCAAGCCTGTCGCCCGTGCGATGCCAAAGCCCGTATCCCCGCGCTTAACAGTATACGTAGATGGGCGATTGCGCACGCGCAAATTTACGGTTGTCTCCTCGTTCATGATGGCCTCGCGCATGATGTCCATTGTCTCTTGCGGGGCTAAGTACCGCTGATTAGAGTCGTCTACATTCAAAGTGTCGTTCATCTGCGCGATAAACGGGAAGAACGCATCATCGCGCAGATCAAGCGAGCCAACGCCCGATTCGATCCATTCTACATAAGTGGCTGTGTCAATCGGCCAAGTGAAAGACTGATTCGTCACGGGATCATAGCCGCTGATGCTAAAATCCGCTTCGACCAATTCGCGCACATCCTCCAGCAAAGGTGATGGATCGACAACATCCGGGAATAGCACATCAACAAAAGATTCCAAGCGACGATCTTGCACAATCGTCACCGTCTGATTCGTGAGATAATCCAGTGTGGATGTCGTGTTCAAACGTCGGCCATTTTGCCCCGGCACGCCGACAACCAAGCCATTGAGATAGCGATAACGGGCGTTATCCGGGCGCGTGTTGATTTGTGTTGCCAATTGCAGGAAATACGTCTGCGCAACGGCATAATCTACGGATACCACCGGCTTTACCGTTGTACCAAAGGGAATGGCGCTTAGGCCAACGTTTTTGGCGTTTTCGGCAGTTTGGCGGGCATCTAAGCTGACACCTATCTCTGACGGTTGCACGCTGTATTGTGTCGTGTCGTCGATAATGAGGTCAATGCGGTAAGTGGTCTGCCAGTAATTTTCGAGTGTTTGCGTGGCTTCTTCGACCGTCTGCCCACCAAGATCGACATTCAGCACGTTCACATCGCTGTAAATCTCATCAGAGAGGACGTAACTCAACAGAAAAAAGCCCACAGCCAACACAACGACCAGCATCACACCACGCCAAAACCAGCGGCTATGCCGCACATACCAGATAGTATCTTGCAGCCCTAACCAGGCTTTCTCGCGGAGTTCGGACCAGTCAATTTGTTTGATGCTTTCAATCGTTTCGGCCATACGTTCGGAGGGCTTGACGCGCTCTGATGAACGCGCCGGGCGTGTACGCTTAGACGGCGCACGCCCGGCCATCTCGCGCCGCCGCTTACGCTCTTGTTGACGTTCACGCGCTCTGCTCCGCCGTTTACGCGGGGATGTATATTGATCCATGATGCTTACTACACCCACTTCTACCGTTCATCATGCTAATTATAGCACGGCTCATCGGGCTTCTGTGCGGTAGTCCTTGCGTGGTGGGGAGAACGCATCCACCGTCACCGTCTCCATGAGGGCTTCTGCATAGTGGGTCACACCACCAGGGATCGCGTAGCTATCCCCGGCTTCGCAGATATGCGTTTCATCGCCAATTGTGACCGCCAACTTTCCTTTGACAACATACCCGACTTGGTCGTTATGATGGCTGTGGGGTTGTACGATCATGCCGCGTGTTAAATGAAACTCGCACAGCATGACTTCATCCGTTGTGCCGAGTGTGCGCCTCAATATGCCGGAGCGAATTTCAACCTGACCGGCTTCTTTTTGAGGCACAAAGTAACCATCACCCATTATTATCATTCCATTTATTCCATATAAAAATGTTTTGCGTTATGAACAGTTTACCATGTCTATACCCTTTATCAGACCATACCAATAGACATAAGACATTCCAACCATGTCCACATACCGCTACAATGAGACCACCATGCACTGTAAGAGGATCAATTGAGATGACCAACTGGCCGACAAAGCCTTTTATTTATCAGATTAACACCTGGGTTTGGCTCGAACACTTAAGCCAACGTTACGGTTATGACATCACCCTAGCCAATCTGCCGGATGATGTCATCAACGAACTGGCACAACTGGATGTTGATGCGATCTGGCTCATGGGCGTATGGCAACGCCACCCAGACGGGCGCAAGAGCGCGTTAAATTATAAGCACGAGTATGAGCACGCCCTGCCCGACATCACTGATGACGACATTATCGGCTCTGCATATGCCATCGGTGCCTATGAGGTCGATGAACGCTTAGGTGGGCGCGAAGCCCTCGCCAATGTCCGTTGGCGCTTGCGGGATTGCGGCTTGCGGCTCATCTTGGATTATGTGCCTAATCACGTCGCTACAGATCATGCTTGGGTAACCGAAAAACCACATTATATGGTGCGCGGCACCCCTAAGGACCTCAAGCAAGCGCCGGATTTATTCTTTAAGATGCAAAACGAAGCCGGGCAAGAACTCATCATCGCTCATGGGCGCGACCCTTACTTCCCCGGTTGGATCGACACAGCACAGGTTAACGCCTTTTCCGCAGAATATCGGAATGTCGCCGCACAGACATTAATCGACATTGCCGCTCAATGTGACGGCATCCGCTGTGATATGGCGATGCTGATGACCAACGGCGTATTCAATACCACCTGGGGACATTATCTTCACGAGAGCGCCCCCCCCGTCGAATTCTGGGACGAGATTATACCTAAGGTCAAAGAAGAGCATCCCGACTGCTGGTTTATAGCCGAAGTCTACTGGGATATGGAGTACATCATGCTCCAGCAAGGCTTTGACCTAACCTATGACAAACGCCTGTATGATCGCATCCAAGATGGGTTTGTGCATTTGCTGCGCGATCACCTCCAAGCCGCATTAAATTACCAGCAACATCAAGTACGGTTTATTGAAAACCACGACGAGCATCGTGCAGCCGGGAGCCTGGGCATCGAGCGCAGCCGCCCCGCCGCGACGCTCATCTGCACGCTGCCGGGTGCAGTTTTGCTACATGATGGACAGTTCATCGGGCGCACAGTTAAATTACCTGTGCAGATTAAGCGGCAGCCGGAAGAAATCGAAAATTGGGCATTAGCCGGATTTTATCGCAAGCTCCTACGCGAAACCCGCGACCCCATTTATCAAAACGGCACCTGGCGCTTGTTTGAAATCGAAGAAAGCTATGAAGGCAATTACACCAATCAGCACTTGCTCGCCTATGGTTGGGTACACGAAGACGAGTTCCGCATCATCGTCGTTAACCTGACGCATCGCTGGTCACAAGGGATCGTGCGGGTTTATGGGTGGGATCACATCCGTAATGGGCGCTATCGCTTGCTCGACGTACTGAGTGGGGTGCGCACCTACCGCGACGGCAACCGCATCGCGGATGAAGGGCTGTATGTTGAACTGGAAGCGTATCAATCGCAAATCTTCCGCTTTGAGCGACTCAACGCGGATGAAGACACGCGCGTTATGCACTGGATGAAACAACAGGGCTTGCTTTAGATGCGTATTCCGCCGCCGCAATTATGGACACGCTGGATTGTCGTCCTGTGGGCACTGCTGCTTTTCTATTGGCTTGGTTTGGAGGATGATACACTCTGGCCGGTGGTTATTCTCGGCATGGGATCATCCCTATTGCTCTTGATGCAAGCCGTGCAAGGGCGCTATGGCGGCCAGCAAATCACCCGTAAACTTTTGCCTTATTGGGCGGCATTAGTCGGCGCGATTATCGGCTTAGGCGGCGGACTCTGCACAGCGGCTTTGATGTTGTTTAAAAACGTGCGTCATGCGCACATCCTGCCGGATTACCCGGTGGAAATCATCGGCGCGGTACTGGGGTTAATGCCCATTTGGGCAATCGCCGGAGCCATGATCGCCGCAAGTATCGCTTTACTCTGGATC
The DNA here is from genome assembly GCA_034437635.1 of Anaerolineae bacterium. Taxonomy (GTDB): domain Bacteria; phylum Chloroflexota; class Anaerolineae; order Aggregatilineales; family Phototrophicaceae; genus J038. The sequence goes on from DAOTTT010000400.1 coordinate 17,398, forward strand.
ATCAATACACAGGTGCAATCGTGACCAAACTTTACCTTATCCGGCATGGGGAAACAGACTGGAACGCCGAAAGGCGCTTTCAGGGTCAAGCTGACCGGGCGTTAAATGAAACTGGTTTAGCGCAAGCGCAAGCACTCGCGGAGTGCATCGCCACCCTGCCGGAGACATTCAGCACGTTATACGCTAGCCCACTCAAGCGGACGATGCAAACCGCCGAACCTTTAGCGCAGAAGCTCAATTTAACCGTGCAAACCGTGCCAGAAATCATCGAAATTAACTGCGGCCAATGGGAAGGCATGATCGGCTATGAGATTGATAAGGTCTATCACGGCGAGTTAGCCGCATGGCGGGCGAACATCACCACATATCCCATGCCCGGTGGCGAGTCCGTCACGCAGATGCAACAGCGCGGCGTGCCCTTTTATCAGCGGCTTACGCAAGATCACCCCGACGACGCAGTGCTCATTGTAGGGCATGGGGCATCCCTGCTGGCAATGATGTGTCATTTTATGGAATGGGAACTCGCGCCCACCTGGGCAGATAGAAGCAAACGACTGATTAACGTCGGCTTGTCAGTGCTTCATCTAGGCGATGAAAACATCATCGAACGCTTTAACTGGACAGGCGATGAATAAAAAATCTCCGCGTTGATAGCGGAGATTGTGTCTTTCCTGGCTGATCGTTTTAGAATGCCGGTATCTATTCACCTATCCATGAGATTTGCATGACATTTTGTGTTGCGGATGCGCAGAACCGCGTCCGGTTAGGAAAATCATGGCAAGGTGAATAATTACGAATGCCGTAACTGTTGAAGAAGCTGTTGATCAATGCCCTGTGTGTCGGTCATGGCAGTGGACTTTTTCTTGTAAAGTTAATTTTTCTTAACTATAGCATTTTTGCTGATGCTGACCAATTAATCTTGTGATGAGATTGGCAAACTCACTCGAACCGTTGTCCCCTCCCCTACTTCACTCTCGACAGTGATTTCGCCGCCGTGCCGTTCGATGATCTTCTGGGCGATGGGCAACCCCAGGCCGAACCCCGGCGTGCTGTGCGCGGTATCTTTTCGCCAGAACGTCTCGAAGATATGAGGCAGCATTTCCTGCGGGATACCCGGCCCACTGTCACAGATTTCGATATAGATACACGCATCGTCACTTGCGGCTTTCACCTCAATTTCCCCGCCGTCGGGGGTGAAGCGGCAGGCGTTGTCGATAATTTGTTGCAGCGCGTCGCTGAGATAATCCGCATCACCGGAGAT
>DAOTTT010000401.1:0-4900 GCA_034437635.1 Anaerolineae bacterium
GCGACCTTTGCGGAGTCGTCGCGCTGCACACTGAGCAATGCTGTCATGTATTCTTCTGGATAATGACATTTTAAGAACCCAGTCTGAACTGTTATGACTGCATAATCACTCGCGTGACTTTTATTGAAGCCATAATTGGCGAAGAATTCAATGTCATCAAAGATTTTATCGGCGGTTTCAGCATCAATGCCGTTTTCTGGGCCGCGTTGCCGGAAGATCTCGCGGTGTTCCATCAATGCTTTTTGTTTCTTTTTGGAAACTGCACGGCGCATCAAGTCTGCTTCGCCCAGATCATAGCCGAACAATTCGCCTGCAATCTGCATAATTTGTTCTTGGTAAACACAGATTCCGTAAGTCTCACCGAGGATGGGTTCTAGCTTTTCGTGACGATATTCAGATTCTTCGTCACCATGCAAGCGGCGATTGTACTGCGGGATGAAGTCCATCGGGCCAGGACGATAGAGCGAAATTCCGGCGATGATGTTTTCAAAGATTTTCGGGCGCATATCACGCAGCATTTGTTGCATCCCGGAGCTTTCTACCTGAAAAACGCCGATCGTCTCGCCACGTCCCATCATGGCGAATGTCTCGTCTAACATGCGCTTTTGCTCATCAGTCAGGCGGGGGTCATCGTGGCGATAGGGGATGTTATCCATCGTGTAATTGATGTCATGATATTGCTTAATCAAGTCCGCTGCTTTACGCAAAATAGTTAGGGTGGATAAGCCTAAAAAGTCCACCTTGAGCAGCCCAATAGACTCGGCGGTCTCCATTGGGAATTGCGTCACGGCTTTGAGCGCCCCGCCGCTAGGGTCCTTGCCTGTGATTCGATGTAATGGTGTATATTCCACCAGTGGCTTATCTGCGATGATGACCCCGGCGGCATGTTGGCTGGCGTGGCGAGCTACACCTTGCAATTCCTTCGCCGCGTCGATCACCGCACGAAGTTTAGGATCATTGTCATAGAGTGCTTTAAGGTCGGGGATATTCTCCACATAATCCATCAATGGTTTTGGGCGCGGCTCTTGCGGGATGAGCGATGCGGCCTTGTTGACCTCTGGTAATGGCAGATCATAAGCGCGGCCAACATCCCGTACTGCCGCTTTGGGGCCGAGCGTCCCAAATGTGATGATGGCGGCAACTTTGTCTTCGCCATATTTACGCACAGAATAGGCGATCATCTCGCCGCGTCGGTCGTCGGGATAATCCAAGTCGATGTCCGGCATACTCACGCGCCCTGGGTTGAGGAAACGCTCAAACAAGAGGCTGTTGTGAATAGGGTCAATGTTGGTGATGCCCAAGCAATACGCCGCCAAGCTCCCCGCGCCAGAGCCGCGCACATTCCACCAGATGTCCGCATAACGGGCGAATTCGCACAAATCCCATACGATCAAGAAGTAGGTGTCGAAGCCCATATCGTGGATGATTTCTAGCTCACGGTTGAGGCGATCTACCAGAACGGCATCAGTCTTGCGCTCACCAAAGCGCCAATCCATGCCTTTATCACACAGATAGCGTAGGTAACTTTCCGCATCATGGCCTTGCGGCACCGGGAAGATTGGCAGATGATATTCGTTATCCCGCAGGTTAATCTCTGTCATCTCCGCGATTTTGACCGAGTTATGCACGGCGTCCGGGATTTCTTTATAGTCCGCCATCATCTCATCGTAGGAATAGAGATAATAGCTGTTATCTGAAAAAGTCAGGCGGTTGACTTCCTGCTTAAGTGACCCTGTTTGAATACAAAGCTGCGTGTCGTGGATGTCAAAATCTTCTTTGTTGACATAATGCAGGTCGGTGGTTGCTAGTAAGCCGACATTAGTATGATTCCGGCGATTGTAATCGATCAACCATTGATTAAGCTGGCGTTGTTCGTCGATCTCATGGCGCTGAAGCTCAAGATAGAAGTTTTCTTTACCGAAAACGTCCGTAAAACGTCCGATCCACTCGGCGGCGGCACCATCTTCACCGTTGAGGATCATACGGGGTACTTTAGCGGCCAGGCAGCCGCTTGTAGCGATCAATCCATCCGCATGATCGGCCAAAAAGTCAAGGTCAATGCGTGGCTTATAGTAGTAGCCTTCTAACTGTGCGGCGCTGCTGATGCGCATGAGGTTTTTGTAGCCGGTCATGTTCTTTGCTAGTAGCAGCAAGTGGAAGGGTGTGCGGTCAAGCTGTGCGTCACGTTCGGTCATGCTACGCGGCGCGAGATATGCTTCTAGACCGATGATCGGCTTTATTTCGGCCTCCGTACAGGCATCGTAAAAATCCATCACGCCAAACATTGTACCGTGATCGGTGATTGCCAGGGCGGGCATATCAAGCTCTTTGGCACGAGCGACCAATTTTTTGATCTTACTCAAGCCATCAAGTAAAGAAAATTCAGTGTGGACGTGCAAATGGACGAATTGATTTTTCTCAGGCATCGTTTTATCGTCAATCACTTAGAACATAAGTTATAGTATAGCCGACTCCACACCACAAGGAAGTAAAAAATCGTGATGTTGCCACCAATTCAAGAGATGTTATTTGTCGGTTTAGGCGGTTTCTTAGGTGCGAACGCCCGCTATATTATGGCGGGTTGGGTTGCCCAATGGACACATGGTTTTAATCTGCCATATGGCACGATGTTTGTCAATGTGACCGGCTCATTTCTGTTGGCTGTCTTTGGGGTGTTGTTTGCACAGCAAATACGCTTTGATGATAATTTGCGTTTATTCGTTGGTGTGGGGTTCTTCGGCGCATATACGACCTTTTCCACATACGCTAACGAGACAATGGCGCTCATCCGTGCCGGGGATTGGGTCGGCGGGGTTGGTAATATGGTACTTAACAATGGCCTGTGCTTGATCGGCGTAATCCTGGGCTTATGGCTGGCAAACCGCATCTGGTAGAATAGCGCGTCGTTTAGCGCAATTGAAGAAAGTCATCCATATGGAAGAAATTATCAAAATTATCATCTTGGGCATTGTTGAAGGCATCACGGAATTTCTGCCGATTTCCTCAACCGGGCACTTGCTTGTCTTCTCCTCGATACTAAATTCAGAGGTCGCTGCAAGGTTAGGCGGCACATTTGAAATTTTCATTCAAATCGGCGCTGTGTTTGCCGTGATAGCCTTTTATTGGTCGGATTTGTGGGTGCAAATACGCACGGTCACGCAAGATCGCCGTGTGCAGCGTCTATGGTTAAATGTGGTCATTGCCTCACTGCCAGCTGGGATTATGGGGTTGCTGTTGCGCGATTTCATCAAAGATACGATCTTTACCGACTCGGTTGCGCCTTGGGTGGTCGCCATTATGTTGATTATCGGCGGCATTATCTTTTTGATCGTGGAACGCCGCCCTAATCAACCGGAGCCAACGACGTTAGATATTCAAGATATGACCATGCGCCAATCGTTATGGGTTGGTCTTGCGCAAACCTTAGCTTTGGTGCCGGGTGTTTCTCGATCAGGTGCGTCGATCATTGGCGGGATGCTGACTGGGTTAAACCGGCAGACAGCCACCGCTTTTTCGTTTTATCTGGCTATTCCTGTGTTGGGTGGGGCGACTGTGTTAGATTTAATGTTGAGTTTAGATGAAATTACATCGGAAGATTTGATGTATTTACTCATCGGGGCGCTAGTTTCGGGTATAATAGCATGGATAGCCATTCGATGGTTATTGCATTATGTCGCGACCAATAACTTTATCGCATTCGGATATTATCGCATAATCGCCGGCATTTCGATCTTGTTGCTTTTGATCGTCGGTCTAATATAGAGAAATTACTATGTCCACTGATAAACAAAATAAAATCCTAGTTATTGAAGATGCCGCCCCACTGCGAAGTGACATTATCGAGATGCTCCAGTATGAAGGATTTAATGTCACCGGAGCGGAAAACGGCTTGGTCGGTGTGAATAAAGCCCACGAGTTCCATCCTGATCTGATTATCTGTGACATTATGATGCCTGAACTTGATGGATATGGGGTTTTAAAATCGCTGCGCGATGACCCCCAGACAGCCGCTATCCCCTTTATCTTTTTGACTGCCAAAACAGACCGCAATGATATGCGTATGGGCATGGTACAAGGGGCTGATGATTATTTACCTAAACCATTTGTCGCTGCCGAGCTTTTAGAGGCGATTAAAGCGCGTTTGGATAAAAGCCGCCAATTGCATGAACTGGTACAAACACGCATTCAAGAGATCAGCAACAATATCATCACCGCGTTACCGCATGAATTGCGCACGCCGCTCAATACCATTATGGGCTTCTCTGATATGCTCATCATGGAGGCACAACGGCTGCAACCGGAACAAGTTACAGAATGGGGGCAGCACATTAACGATGCAGCACAACGTCTTTATCGGCTGGTCGAAAATTATCTGCTTTTCGTCCGTGCGGAGGTTGTTCTCAGTAATGAGATTGAACGCGAAGCGGTGCGACAATCGACTGTGCAGCATCCAAGCACCGTGATTGAATTCCACGCGATGCACCAAGCCCAGGTTGTCGGGCGAGAAGATGATTTGACTATCTCTATCAAAGGGGATGATCCCGCAATTCATGCCACCGATCACGACTTGGGTAAAGTCGTCAGTGAATTGGTGGATAATGGCCTTAAATTTGCTAAAGAAGGCAATGTTGAAGTTGTCGCTCACCAAGAGGAGGGGCATTACGTGGTCACTGTGCGTGATAGTGGCATTGGCATGACATCCGAACAAGTGAACGCTTTAGGCGCTGCGCATGTTCAATTTAATCGCTGGCTCCACGAGCAGCAAGGCAGTGGGATGGGCATAGCGATGAGTAAACGTCTGCTCGAACTCTATGGTGCGACATTGCATTTAGAAAGTCAACCCGACCAGGGCACGACGGCACAATGCCGTTTTGTCATCGCCTAACTTGTAGTCTGGTGT